>NZ_JBEYSL010000016.1:0-31803 GCF_040642735.1 Micromonospora sp. NPDC047753
CGGGCCAACCGGCTCGGCGCCACCGACATCTACGCCGGTGAGCACTACTCCCGCCCGGCGCTGGTGCCGGCCATGCCCCACCTGCCGGCGCGGCCAGGTCGTCGCGAACCTCGGCCGGCCAGCGGCGCGCGGCCAACTCCAACAGCAGCTCGGCGGCCCGGCGGGTCACCACGCCGGTGCTCCGGTGGGCTCGGTGCCGCCCCACGAGCGACGGCCGTCGGGGATAGCGGCCCGCAGGTCGGCGAGCGCCTGGCGGGCCTGCGTCACCCCGACGGCGGTCAGTCGGTAGTAGCGGCGGGCCGGCCGCCCGGCCGCGACGGGATCGATCGCCTCCCAGTCGGCGGCCAGCCAGCCGGCCCCCTGCAACCGGTGCAGCACCGGGTAGAGGGTGCCGCTGGGCAGGCCGGTCAATCGCATCAGGTCGAGC
Organism: Micromonospora sp. NPDC047753; assembly: GCF_040642735.1. Classification (NCBI taxonomy): domain Bacteria; kingdom Bacillati; phylum Actinomycetota; class Actinomycetes; order Micromonosporales; family Micromonosporaceae; genus Micromonospora; species Micromonospora sp. NPDC047753. The sequence goes on from NZ_JBEYSL010000016.1 coordinate 428, forward strand.
CCGTAGCGCTGCTCGTCGGGGTCGGCGAGCAGCGCCGCGAGCACCTTCGCGACCGGAATGGTCATCCGCATCCGACCACTGTATCGGAACTCTACATAGGGGTGGGTACCCGTTCGACGGGAATCCACAGCTCGGCGTCCGCCTGGGTTCCGTCCGCCGACACCCGGACCCGGGAGATCTCCGGTCCAGGTCGGCTGCGGTACGGGTTGGACGGAAACCACTGGGTGAACACGTCACGCCACAGGAACTGCACCGCCTGCGGAAACGCGCCGGAGGTGGTGAACACCGCCCACGACCCCGCCTGCACCGGCAGTGCGTCCAGGTCCTCCGGCGGCTCGGTGCCGGTCACCACCCCGTGCCAGTAGTCGAGCTCGGTGCCCTCCTGCCGACTGTCGGCGAGGTTGTCACTGACGTTGACGATCCCCTTCGGTTCCTGATCGGAGAGCGCCTCGATCCGCTCGGTCGTCTCCTTGTCGATGCTCCTGATGAACGCGACGATCGCCGGGTTCATCCCCTCGTGCACCAGCGGGACCCGGGCCTTGCGCCCCACCAGTGCGAACGCGTCCTTGTCGACGATCCGGTACTCCATGCTGCCGCTCCCTTCGACTGTGAGTCGGAAGGACATCCGGGGCTGGGCACGCAGCGCTGCCCCCGTACGCCGAGCTTCTCCGGGCCCCACGCCGTGCACGGCGTGGAACGCCCGGGCGAACGCCTCCGCCGAGCCGTAGCCGTAGTGCACAGCGACGTCGAGCAACGTCCGCTCCCCCGCCAGCACGTCCGCACCGGCGACGGTGAGCCGACGCCGACGGATGTACTCCGACAGCGGCATTCCGGCCAACGCGGAGAACAGCCGCCGGAAGTGGTACTCCGACGTCAGCGCGATCCGCGCCAGCTCCGCCACCTCGATCTTCCGGTCGAGGTGACGCTCGATGTACGTCATGGCCTCGTTGAGCCGATCCAGCACCCGGGCCTCCTTCCCTTTCGAACACCGACGTTAGGTCGCGGGGTCGGTCGCCCACCCGACATCCGATGCCCGCATCGGTCGGGTGCGGCCACAGCGACCGCCGTGTCGTAGCCTGGCGGACTTCGCTTCCCGAGGAGGTCGACGTGGCCGAGTACCCGCAGAACGTCGTGCAGCGCTTCCACGGCACCCCCGAACAGGTCGACGCCGGCCTGGTGGGCGAGCCACCGCGGACGTGGGAGTCCGTCGTCATCGAGGAGTACGACCCGTCCTGGGCGCAGCGGTTCGTCAACGTCCGGTCGTCGCTCACCGAGGCGCTCGGTGATCTGATCATCGGGGTGGAACACGTCGGATCGACGGCGGTGCCGGGGCTCGCCGCCAAGCCCGTCATCGATGTCGACCTCGTCATCGAGGACACCGCCGACGAGGCCACCTATCTCCCCGCCCTGGAACGGCTCGGGTACCGGCTTGTCCTTCGGGAACCCTGGTGGCACGGGCACCGGATGCTGCTCAGCCCCGCCGAGGACGTCAACCTGCACGTCTGGCCGCAGGGTGCTCCGGAACCGGTCCGGCACCAGCTTTTCCGCGACTGGCTGCGCTCGCATCCGGACGACCGGGAGCGGTACGCCGCGACCAAGCGCCGCCTCGTGCGGGACACCGCGCACCGGCCCCGCGACTACAGCCTCGCGAAGAACGACGTCATCGACGAGATCTACGCGCGCATCTTCGCCGGCTCGGACGCCGAGGTCGAGCAGGAGGGCCGAACGTCCCGGGCCGAGGGTTGATAATCCTGGCGGTCACTCTGCCGGACAAAGGGGTCGTCGATGGCGCGCTGGCACTGGGTCGTCGGGGTTGTGGCGGTGTCGATGCTTGCTGGTTGTGACACCGACGCGAACGCCACTGTCGACGCCGCGCTACCCCGCGGTGAGAGCCTCGGCGAGCTGCGTCAGCAGGCACGGGAGGCTCTGGCCCGATACGACCAGGCGGTCGTCGACGCAGGCGGCGCTGGCGCCGTCACCCCGACACCACCACCATGGAACTCCCCGCCGGGCATCGCCATCGAGTCGGCGACCACAAGCGGGGCCGGTACGCAGTTGGCCGTCGACTTCACCGGCGCCTTCGGGCCGGCGACCGGACGCTGTGGCGCCGACTACCACGCGGAGTCGGTCGAGTCGGCCAACGCCGTCGTGGTCATCGTCATCGCGCAGCACCACAACAGCGGCGAGGTGTGCCCCCTTCTGGGCTCCCCGCGAAACGCGACCCTCAACCTGGCACAGCCGCTGGGCAAGCGAGCGGTCCTCGACGTACGCCAAGGGCAACCGGTCCCGCTCACCCTCGGGTGAGGCGCGCCGTCTGATCAGCGCGGCGGCTGCTGCATCATGAGCCAGGTGGGTACGGGCTCCGGCAGGAAGCTCATCACCTCCCAGCCGGCCCGGCGGTACAACTCGACGTTGCCCGGCTTGCTGGTCTCCAGGATCGCCGGCAGGCCGTCGGCGGCAGCGCGGTCCAGCCCGGCCCGCATCACGGCACGACCCCAACCGCGTCCGGCGTTGTCCGGGTGGGTGCCCAGGACACCGAGGTACCAGAACGGGAACGCCGGCAGGGCGTCGTGCACGATGTCGTCGTAGCCCTGCACGCGGGCCAGCACGTCGGCCGGGTACGGAGAAACCTCCGGCACCCCGTGCGCAGCGGCCGGCCCGGCAGCCGTGCCGGCAGCCGGCTGCCCGGTCGGCGGGTCCCAGAGGGCGACCGACGCACCCCCGCCGATCGTCCAGATCGACTTCTGGTGCACCCGCTTGTCGAAGAGGTGCCCGAAGAAGGCGGCGCAGTACCGGGGATAGGTCTCCTCATCGGGGAACAGCCACCGCAGGATCGGATCCTTGACGAACGCGGCGACGAGCGTGTCGACAACTCTGGCGCGGTCGGCGGGCGTGGCAATGGTGATCTCGGGCGTCGTCACAGCAGTCGACACTAGTCGGGAAGAGCGCCTTGACCCTGACACGGTGGCGGACCGGAGACTGGTCGCATGGACCTCGATGACTACCGGAAACACTCCACGTACAGCGACCCGGGTCGGCACAGCGGGCTCCTCGATGCCGTGGCGACCGACTTTCCCACCGTGGCGGCGACCGCCCGCAACGTGATCGTTCACTACCGGGCCGGTGGCGTCGAGTTGCCCGACGATCGGCTCGACGAGGTGAACTGCCGCTGGGTGGACCGCATCCTCGACACTGACCAGTCCCGCTTTCCGCTGCCCCTCGCGGCGGAGCGTCCGGCCGTCGACCGCGTGGCGGGCTGCTGTCGGGACCACACGCTGCTCTCGGTCGCGGTGCTGCGTCAGCACGGCATTCCCAGCCGCAGCCGGGTCGGTTTCGCCTCGTACTTCGCGCCCGACTGGCACCACGACCACGTGCTGGTGGAGTACTGGAACGGCGACCGGTGGGTCTGGGCCGACCCGGAGCTCGACCCAGCCGGCGACTGGGGGTTCGACGGCTACGACATCGACCCGAAGGCAGGGCTCTTCGACTCGGCGGCGCGGGTGTGGTCGGCGTACCGGGCCGGGACGATCGACCCCGAGCGCTACGGCGTCAGCCCGGAGCTGCCGATCCGAGGCGACTGGTTCATCCACGACTACGTCCTGATCGAGCTGGCCCACCGGCAGAAGGACGAACTGCTGCTCTGGGACCGCTTCGGCGCGATGACCGAGGACATCACCACCGCCGACCTCACGCTCGTGGACGAGATCGCCGCGTTGTTGCTCGCCGCCGACGACGGCGACGAGACCGCGGATAAGGCCCTCGCCGACCGGTACGCCAGCGACGCCCGGCTCCGCCCCGGCCCGCAGGTGCACAGCATCTCGCCGGTCTCCGGCACCGTGAGCACTGTCGATCTGCGCGTCAGCCGAAGGTGAAGGCGTACGCGGCCGCCCCGGGTTCGTCGAACGTGATCTCCAGGGTCCGCTCACCGACCGCGTCGTCCTGGCGGACGAGCTGGTAGAGCCGGCCGTCCTGGAGTACGCCGTTGCCGTTCTCGTCGACGTCGACGCCGTGTGACGGGCCGGGAGGGTCGCCGTCGAGCAGCACGCGGAACGGGATCGGCCCTCCCGCCCCGGGGGCCAGCACGAGATGCGCGTCGCGGGCGTGGAATCGGAAGGCGATGCCGCCGCCGGCCTGGTCCAGCACGACGTTCTCCGACCCGATCGTCCACTCTCCTGCCAGCGCCCACTGGTTCAGGCCGAGGCTCTCCGGCACCTGGTAGGCGCGACGTTCGTCGAGCGCCGGGCCGTTCGGCGACGCGAAGTGTTCGCCTCGGCTGAAACCGAGGTACGTCTCGGGCGTCCGCAGGTTGTTCCAGTCGGCTTCCGCCTCCGGACCGAGCCCGTTGACGGGTACGGGTTCGCGCTCGATACCGAGCAGTTGCTGGAGCACCCGTTCGGACTGCTCGTAGCGTCCCTCGCCGAAGTGCTCGTCGCGGATGACGCCGTCGGTGTCGACGAAGTAGAGCGCCGGCCAGTAGTGGTTGTCGAAGGCGCTCCAGATCGCGTAGTCGTTGTCGACCGCCACCGGGTAGTCGATCGATCGGGCCGCCACCGCCCGCCGCACCCAGTCGACCTCGTGCTCGAAGCCGAACTCCGGGGTGTGCACCCCGATGACCACCAGCCCGTCATCGCGGTATGCCTGCGACCAGGCACGCACGTACGGCTCCTGGCGCAGCCAGTTGATGCAGGTCAGCGTCCAGAAGTTGACCAGGACGACGCGTCCGCCCAGGTCGGCGGGGCCGAGTGGCTCGGAGTTGAGCCACTCGGCCGCCCCGTTGAGCGGGGGCAGGTGCACGGCCATCTAGCGCAGCGACCGGAAGGCGGTGCGAAGCTCTTCGGAGAAGACCTTCGGCTGTTCCCAGGCTGCGAAGTGCCCGCCCACGTCGAGCTTGTTGTAGTAGATGAGATTCGAGTACGCCTGTTCGGCCCAGCTCTGTGGCGCCTCGTACAGCTCGTCGGGGAAGACGCTCACGGCGACCGGAACCTTCACGCCCTTGGCGGCGAAGAACGAGAGTTTGTTCTCCGCGTACAGACGGGACGCGGAGACCGCGGTGTTCGTCAACCAGTAGAGCGAGATGTTGTCGAGGATGTCGTCGCGGGTGAGGCCCGCTTTGGCCCCGTCGAACACCTGCGAGATCAGGGCCAGACTCTTCGCGTCGTGGTCGAGCAGGAAGGACGCCAGGCCGACCGGAGAATCGGCCAGCCCGGTCAGCGTCTGCGGACGTGTCGCCATCATGAGGGCGTACGCGACGTGTTTCCAGACGAAGTTGGCTTCCTCGGCGGCACGCATCTCGTCGTCGGAGAGCCCTGACGGCAGCGAGCCCATGGCGTTGTTCGCACCGGTGGTGTCGCCCTGGAACAACAGGTCGATCTCGGGTGGGATCGCACCGGGCATGTTGGTGTGGATGCCGAGCAGTTCCGGAGGCGCCTGGATGCCCATCTGGTCGACGATGACCGCACCCCAGTCGCCGCCCTGCGCGACGAACCGGTTGTAGCCGAGCCGCTTCATCAGCTCCGTCCAGGCGGTCGCGATCTTCTGCGGGTTCCATCCCGACTCGGTCGGCTTGCCGGAGAAGCCGTGGCCGGGCAGCGACGGAATCACCAGGTGGAAGGCGTCCGACGCGCTCGCGCCGTGCTTGGTGGGGTCGGTGAGCGGCTCAATGATCTTCATCTGCTCGATCACCGAGCCCGGCCACCCGTGGGTGACGATGAGCGGCATCGCGTCCTCGTGCTTCGAGCGCACGTGGATGAAGTGGATGTCCACCCCGTCGATGGTGGTCATGAACTGCGGTACGGCGTTCAGCCGCGCCTCGACCTTGCGCCAGTCGTACTCTTTCTCCCAATAGCGGGCGACGGCCTGAATCGTCGCGAGTGGCACGCCCTGTGACTGGTCGTTCACCGTTTCCTTGTCCGGCCAGCGAGTGGCCTTGATGCGCCTCTTCAGGTCATCAAGGTCGGCCTGAGGAATGTCGACCGAGAACGGTCGAATCTCCGTGGTGCCCGGACGAGTCTTGGTTTTGACAGCCATGCGTGTTTCCTCTCCGTCTAGGTTTGCGCCTCGCGAGGAGAAATCATGGGGTGAAGGCTCTGCCCGGACTTATGTGCCAATGGGATTGGGCACGCCGCCGCCATATCTCGGAGCCTAGAACGACGGACCTGCCGCTCGTGGCGATACGAGCAGCCCTCTCATTGGTGCGGTCCAGGGGCCGCGACGGCCTTTTCGGCGGCTCGGCTGACCTGCTCCCAACCCGCCCAGGTGTCCATCCGCCGACGGGAGATGTCGAACGCCAGGTCGTACACCATGCTCCCGAGCAGGAGCCGCAGCGGTGGATCCTCGCTGTCGACCAGGAGCAGCAGCGCCTCGGCGGCCAGCCGGGGTTCGCTGTCGATCGAGCCTTCCGCCCACTGGCGCTCCAGCTCGGCGCGCAGTGGCGCGTAGGCGTCCATCGGGGTGGTGGCGCTCAGACTGGTGTAGAGGTCGGTCCAGTAGCCGCCCGGCTGCACGATGCTGACGGTGACGTCGAAGGCCGCCGCCTCCATCGCCAGCGCCTCGCTCATGCCCTCCAGGGCGAACTTGCTCGCGCTGTAGAGGCCGGTACTCGGGAAGCCACCGAGCGCGGCGACGCTGGAGACCTGCACGATGTGGCCGGACCGCTGGGCGCGCAGGTGCGGCAGCACGGCCTGACCGACCCAGAGCGCGCCGAAGAAGTTGACCTCGAACTGGGCGCGCGCCTCGGCCTCGGTGAACTCCTCGATCATGCCCATGGACAGGGTGCCGGCGTTGTTGACGACGATGTCGAGCCGGCCGAAGTGCTCGACGGCGGTGTCCACGGCGGCGATGACCGCCGACCGGTCGGTCACGTCGAGGGTCAGGGCCAACAGCTTGTCCGCGTACTTCTCGTCGAAGTCGGCCTGGGCGATGGTCCGGGCGGCGGCGACCACCCGGTCACCCCGGTCGAGTGCGGCGTCGGCGAAGGCGCGGCCCAGGCCGCGGCTGGCACCGGTGATGAACCAGGTACGCATGCGCTTCTCCTCATTTCAAGACGAGACGGTCCGTCTCGCTTTGATCGAGGTTAGGCGCGCGACACGACCGCCGTCAAGACGAGACGGTTCGTCTCGTTAAGTGCTATCGTTCGGCCCATGACGCCCAACACGGCCCGGCGGCGGGAGACCTCCCGCCGCGCCATCCTCACCGCGGCATTCGACCTGCTCCAGGAGACGGGGTACGCGAAGCTCAGCATCGAGGGCATCGCCGCGCGGGCCGGCGTCGGCAAACAGACCATCTACCGCTGGTGGCCGTCGAAGGGCGCTGTCATCTTCGACGCCTTCCTCATGCTCAGCGAGGGTGCCGAGGGCGAGCCGCCGACGCTGCCGGACACCGGCGACCTGGCAGCCGACCTGACAGTGGTGCTCCGCGCCACGGTCGAGGAGATGAACGATCCCCGGTACGAGCAACCGATGCGCGCCCTGGCCACCGAGATCGCGCTCGACCCCGAGCTGGCGGCCGCCTACGCCGAGCGGTTGGACGGGCCGCTGAAGGAGGCCAAACGGCAACGCCTGCGCAGCGCCCAGCAGGCCGGGCAACTCGCCGACGACATCGACCTTGACGTGGCGGTGGACCTCATCTGGGGACCGTTGTTCAGCCGATGGCTGCAGCGCAGCGGACCGCTCACCGCCGAGTACGCCGACCTCGTCGTCACCACCGCCCTCGACGGGTTGCGCCCCCGCCCATGACAACCGCCTGACGGGTGCGTTGCGGTGGCTCACGCGGCCGCATCAATCATCATCGCGGGAGCCCGTCGAGGCCAGCGCCACGCGACCGCGTTGGCGGCCCAGTACGCGGAGCGCGGGGATCGTGACCAGATTCAGCGCGAGCACGACGATGAACGGCGCGCTGTGGTGGAGCGTGAACAGTGTGCCGAAGAGGATGGGGCCGCCGATCTCGGCTGCCATGAACGAGTACTGCCACACGGCCAGGTAGTCGCCCCGTTCCGCCTCGGGTGCCATGTTGCTGACGATGGCGACCGATGTCGGCGCATGGAGGATCTCGGCGAGACTGAACGCGAGGACCGCCGCAGCGAGAGGAGCGACCGCGAACGGAAGCGCCGAGGATGCCGCGAACGCCAGCAGCGCGCAGCCCGCAGCCCATGTGACGGCCGCGGTCCGCAGCACGGCGAACGGTTCGCGGCGACCCGCTTGGCGGGCGCCGATGATGCCGAAGCCAGAGATGAGCAGCGCATTCCCGACCAGCACGACGGAGCTGACCCATCCCGGGCCGTCCAGCGCCGTGTTCATGACCACCGGCACAGTCAGGCCCAGGAGGAGCGTCGAGATCGCGAAGACGACGTTTGTCGAAAGCAGACCGAGAAAACGCCCGTCACGCAGCACCGTCCCCTGAGCGTGCGCTGCGCCGGCAACCCGTGCGCGCGCTCGCGACCGTGCGACAGGCAGCATGAGCAGGACGGATGCCGCCAGACAGCCGGCGGCGAGGAGTGCGAGCACGATATAGACCCGCGTGCCCGGGACCGTCAGCGCGACGCCGGTGATGATCCCGCCTGCCGCAATCCCCGCGGTGCGGGCGATGTTCGCCAGCGCGAACCAGTGCTGCTGCCTGGGGCCGTCCTGCACATGATCAGCGAGCGCCGCGAAGATCGTCGACCAGAACAGCCGGCCGCCGATCGACATGATCGCAGTGACGACGAAGACGCTCAGCGGGTCTCGGGCGAGGGAATAGCCGAGATAGGCGAGCGCCTGAATGCCTTGCGCGGCGAGGACGAGTCGGCGTGCACCGTATCTGTCGGCCAAGCGGCCGGCCACGGCGGGCACCGGCACGGACGTGAAACCCGCGAGCCCCACGAGAACGCCCAGCATGCTCAGGCGGATGTCGGTGAGCTCGACGAAGAACACCAGCGAGAGCGGCAGGAACAGTCCGCTTCCGATGGAAACGAACACAAGAGAAGCAGTAAGCGACGCGTCAATAGCGCGCCGCCCGGAGTGGACAGACATTCAAGACCTTCGCGAAAGAGGTGAGCAGGGGCAGCATCCATCGCCCGCGCGCCTCAAAGACCCGCGGGAGCTAGCCCTGTCTCACGTCCATCGCGAACTTCACGGCCACGACTGTACCCACGCGCAAGCCACTGAACGTCAGCGCCCGACTGCTTACATCACCCCGTCGACAACCTGATGGCCAGCAACACCCGCCGAGCACGCCGACCAGGTCGTCACCACCGCCCTCGACGGACTACGCCTCCGCCGGCACGGCGACTGATCCGCCGTCCCGCCCTTCAGGGCACACCCGTTTCACCGCTCCTTCAACGGGCGGCGACCCCGCAGACCCAGCGAGTGACCGCCTTTGCGATGCCTCAGCCTGGTGCGGCAATATCAGGCGCCGTGACGGCACCAGGCATGGAACCCGAGAACGACACCCCGGCCAGCACGCCCCGGTCGAATCGGCGGGTCCGGCACTGGCTGGCCGGTGCTGGCATCACCGCCCTGGCCGCCACCCTCGGCATCACCCTCGCCGTGCGCGGCGGCGCCACCCCGGCCTGCGCCGCACCGCCGTCGGGCAACGCCGTCCACAAGGGAAAGGCCAGTTTCTACGACGCGGGCCGCTCGGGCGGCAACTGCTCCTTCCCGGGCCCGCCGGCGGACCGCCTCTACGTGGCCCTCGGCGCATCCCAGTACTCCGGATCGGCGGCCTGCGGCAGTTACCTGGAGGTGAGCGGCTCGAAGGGCACGGTCCGGGTGATGGTGATGGACCAGTGCGGTGGCTGCGGACCCAGCAAGATCGACCTGTCCACCGAGGCGTTCAGCAGGATCGCGGACCGGTCTCAGGGCATCGCGTCGGTGACGTACCGGGCGGTGGTGAACCCACCGCTCGACGGAGGGCTCACCTTCCGGATGAAGGGCGGTGCCTCGACATACTGGTTCGCGGTGCAGGTCGGCAACCACGGCAACCCACTGCGCTCGGTCGAGGCGAAAGGGTCGGGCGGCGGCTTCCGCAAGGCCGCCCGGCAGAGCGACAACCACTGGGCCATCGAGGGCGGGATCGGCCCCGGGCCTTACAGCATCAGGGTCACCGACGTGTACGGACGCCAGGCGACCGCCACCGGCATCCGCCTGGTCACCAAGCAGGTGCAACGCAGCACGGCCACCCTCGCCAGCGCCTCCCCCACGCCCAGCAACTCACCCTCGGCCCCGCCGACCCCCAGCGCAGCGCCCTCACCGACTGCAACGGAATCGGTCGCACCCACGACGACGGTCGAAGCCCTCGCCGGTGCCGCGCCACTCGACCGCCCCCGCTGCTGAACGTCTGCACGGTCAGGTAGCCCACCGCCTTGCCGTCGGTCGAGCCCGGACGACCGTTGATCCACTCGGCTTTCAGGAAGTCGGCCCTTCCCCAGCCGTCGGACACCCCAATTTCATGAGAGCCGAGTGGCAGGGCGAATCTGTCCACGACGTACGAACCCACTGCACCACGGCGTCCACACGGCGATGCTCGGTCGCTAGAGGTTCTTGCGCTGGCAGATCAACTACCGGTTCGCCGGGATGAATGGCGGCGCCACGACGTACCGCTTGGACACGCTCAACCTGGCCCATGGCGCGGTGCCGGCAGACACCTTCCTCGGCGAACCGACCTGGTTCATCGACGAACGCGCGCACATCTGGTAGCTGCCACCGCTGCGGTTTCGACCTCGGTACGCGCCGTACCATCCAGCGATGATTTCGGGAAGTTTCGATGCGCGCGGCGGGCTCACCTACGTCGACCGCCTCGACTTCACCCGGGGCGACACGCTCAGGGCTGTCCGGCGAATGGTCTGGCCGACGGTGCGGCTGCACGCCGACGACAGCACGGTGACCTTCACGTCAAGTACCGGGTCGGACACCCTGGAGCACTTCTACGTCGCCGCGGTGGCCCACCATCCGTTTCACCGGCGGTTCCCGCTGCCGGCGACCGCCGTCGCCTTCGAGGTCGAGGAGCGCGACCAGGTCCTGCTCTTCGGGACCCCCCGCGTCGGCGCGGTCCTGCGGGCACTCGAGAAGCTGGGCTGGGACGCCGAACAGCCCGAGCCCTGGACTCCGTACGCCTGAACTGGTCGTCGCGCGGGTCCACGTCACAGTGCGCAGCGACGCCTGCCGGATGAGTACGGCAGGTGACGAAAGAGAGAAGGGACACCGTCCGAGGCCTGTTGACATGCGTTTCGAGCGAGTGACAGCGTTGTCATCGACTCATTTCCTCCATATGAGACGAGGAGCGCATCTTGCTCTATCGGAACTCACACCGTCGCCGCGCGACAGCAGCCGCAGCAGCGGGCATCCTCATCACGGGGCTGGCGCTCGCCCCGTCCGCACCGGCCCAGGCGAGCCACCATCGGGCGCAGGACGACGCCGTACGCTCGGGTGACGCACGCTTCGAGGTGCTGTCCCCGACGCTGATCCGCACCGAGTACCAGAAGGACGGCAGGTTCACCGACGCCGCCACCTTCAACGCCATCGGGCGCGATGACTTCCCCCGTACGCGTTTCACGAAGCGCGTCGACCACGGCTGGCTCACCATCGACACCGGCGCGATGACGGTGCGGTACCGGGTCGGCTCGGGCGCGTTCACCGCCGACAACCTCAGAGTGCAGCTCAAGGCCGGCAAGCAGACCGTGCAGGGCCAGCCGTGGGCCGGCCACACCGCCCCGGCCTGTGCGTTCGGCGCGCTCTGCGAGGCCGAATCGCTACAGCTCAACGGCCCCGGCGTGGCCACCGACCACAAGGGGTACACCGGGCGTGGTTTCGCTGCCGGTTTCGCCGCGGCCGGCGACTCGGTCACCTTCGCGCTCGACGCCCCGGCGGCCGGCACGAAGCAGCTCACCGTCCGCTACGCCAACAGCACCGGCGGCGACGGCCAGAACGTGGACCGCACCCTCACGGTTCGGGTCGACGGCGACGCCGGCCACACGCTGACGCTGCCGCCCACCGCCAACTGGGACACCTGGGGCCTGGCCACCGTGCCGGTCGACCTCACCGCCGGCCGACACGAGATCAGCGTCGTGCGGGGTCCCGACGACTCCGGCAACGTGAACGTCGACAGCCTCGCGGTGGTCAACCCGGGTGATCCGTTCCCGGCGCCGACCCCGCCCCAGCCACAGCCTCTGCGGTTCGGCACGCTGGGAGAGGCCGAGACCGGCGCGCTGACCGGCGGCGCGAGGCCCGCGAACGACCACAATGGCGCATCCGGTACGGGATTCCTGGCCGGCTTGGAGAGCACCACCTCCGCCGCCGCCCTCACCGCGACGGATGTTCCGTCCGCCGGTGACTACCAGGTGCAGATCCGCTACGCCAACGGTCAGGCCGGCGCCCAGCCGAGCCAGACGCGCACCATGTCGGTCACCGCGGGAACGGCCGCTCCGGTCACGGCGACCCTTCCGCCGACCAGCGGATGGGACTACTGGAACACCGTTTCCGTGCCGGTCCACCTCGACCGGGGCACCAACACCGTGACGCTGGGCTGCCCCACGGACACCAGCTGCAACGTCAACGTCGACACGGTCGCCGTCACGAGCACTGACTCCCCACTGCTCGCACCGCACGCACCGCTCGGCGGCTACCGCCGGGGCCTGGACGGCGTGACCGATTCCGCGCTCACCGCCCCGGGCCTGCTCTACCAGGACGGCTGGTACCTGCTCGACGACTCGGCCTCGGCCCTGAGCACCACCAAGCCCCGGCCGGCGCCCGAGCAGGACGGCTACGTCTTCGCGTACGGGCAGGACTTCACCCGTGGCCTGAAGGACCTGTCGACCCTGACCGGGCCCACGAAGCTGCTGCCGAAGTGGGCGTACGGGGTGTGGTACTCCGAGTACTACGACCGCACCGCCACCGAATTCCAGGAGCTGGTGGCCCGAGCGAAGGCCGAAGGCGTACCCCTTGATGTTCTTGTTCTCGACACGGACGTCAAGGCGCCGGACAAGTGGAACGGCTGGAGCATCGACCCCACCCGGATCCCCGACCCGAAGGCGTTCTTCGACTGGGCCAGGAAGCAGGGTCTGCACACCGGCATCAACATCCACCCCAGCATCCTCGGCTCGGACCCGAAGTTCGCCCAGGCGCAGGCCACCGCGAAGGGCAAGCTCCAGCGCGTCGGCTGCAACGGCGGCCCCGACTGCTACACGTTCGACTTCGGCGACCCGGACCAGCTCACTGCATACATGCAGCTGCACGACGGGATGATCCCGAAGGGCAGCAAGGGCCCGGACCTGTGGTGGCTGGACTGGTGCTGCGACAACACGACGTCGTCGCTCGCCGGCGTCACCGGTGACGCGTGGATCAACCAGCAGTACGCCGACAAGACCGGCTTCGCCTTCTCCCGGGCGTACGGCTCGTTGCAGGCCGGCGGCTACAGCAGCCCGACCCCGGTGTCGACCGGCCCGTGGGCCGACAAGCGCACCACGTTGCACTTCACCGGCGACACCACCTCCGACTGGTCGACCCTCCAGATGGAGGTCGGCTACACGCCGGGCGAGTCGGCCGCGACCGGGCTCGCCGCGGTCAGCCACGACATCGGCGGACACACCGGCGGCCTCCAGGAGCCGGGCAGCGAACCAGGCAGCACCAAGCTCACCGACGACCTCTACGCCCGGTGGGTCCAGTTCGGCACGTTCCAGCCCATCGACCGGCTGCACTCCAACCACAGCGACCGGCTGCCCTGGCAGTACGGCCCGGAGGCCAACAAGTCGGCCAAGAAGTTCCTCAACCTGCGCAAGGAACTACAGCCGTACACCTACGCCGCCGCCAAGGAAGCAACCCGCACTGGTACGCCCATCGTCCGCTCCATGTACCTGGCGTACCCGAACGAGCAGGCCGCGTACGCCACCGCCGGGTCCCAGTACCTCTACGGCCCGGACTACCTGGTGGCACCCGTGACGACGCCCGGCACCACCGCCACCACGTCGGTGTGGTTCCCGCCGGGCGACAACTGGACGGACATCTTCACCGGGAAGACGTACCGGGGCGGCACCACGCAGAACATCACCACCATGCTGGACACCATGCCGGTGTTCAAAAAGCACTGACGTTCCAGGGATCCAAACGCCGGCCGGGTGGGGTCAACCCACCCGGCCGGCGTCCTCTGGTTCAACGCCGGTGGGACCGACGGGCCCGCGACAACCAGCCGAGGAACCTGGCGTGCAGCGCCGGCAGGTCCGGGCGCAGCCCCAGGCCGTACATGTCATCGGTCGCCTCCTGCATCGACGCCGCCAGGTAGAACGCCAACGCGATCGAATGACCGTAGAACTCGGTCACGAGCGCGAGCTGAGCCGGGCCACACGGCCAGGGCGCGGCGCAGTTGCGGCACAGCCACGCCGGGCGCATCGGCAGGTGCGGGATCATCCGACCCGCACCGGACGTCGCGGACGTCTGGCCGGCAGGGCCCGCATCCGCACGCCTGCGCGCCGCACGGACAACTCGCGGTGCGCGACCGCGTCGCCCGCCGCGTTCAGCTGGTAACCCTCAATCCAAACCCAACCGTGGTACGTGTGCCGCTCGGGCAACTCGCAGATGACGCGTACGAAGATGAGGCGCAGAAACTGCAAACTCGCCGCCGTGGTCAGGTGTCTCGGGTTCCCGGCCTTCAGGGGCTTCTCGGGTTTGTCGTCGGGCACTGTCTCCCCTTGGTGCCGTTGGGAAGGGGCCGCTCCCGTGAGTGCTCGCCTGTCGGGAGCGGCCCCGCTGCGAACGCGACCACCGGATCTCGTGGGCCTGCCAGCCGCGCCGCCTGGTGACACTCTGCTGTGGAGACCACTACGCTCGGAAGGTGCTTCCGGCATCCGGGGCGACCTGGCCCAACAGGGCCCTGCCGTGTGGCACCTCGGGTAGTCGATCTTCGAGTTGAGGGGCGTTGAATGGCTGACGTACCAGGTCCGTTATCAGCGTTCATCGTTGGCGAGATCCGCCGGGCCCGAGGGGCCTCCGGCATGACGCAAGAGTCATTTGGCCGCGCTGCGGGCTTCAGTGCCTCACACGTCAGCGCCGTGGAGAGCGGCACGAGGGCACTGACGATCGACTTCATCAAGGGTGCCGACCGGGCGCTGAACAATGGCGGACTCTTCGAGCGCCTGGCGACGAAGTTCGGCGCACCGTCATGGTTCCTGCCCTGGCTGGACGCTGAGCGCGAAGCGACACAGCTCCGCTACTTCGAGCCCAACCTGATTCCGGGGCTACTACAGGTGGAGCACTACGCCCGCACCGTCCTGCGAACAGTCGAAAGCCTCACCGACGACCAGGTTGAGCAACGCGTGCAGGGGCGCATGAGCCGGCAGGCGATCCTGACCGGCGAGCGCCGGCCACAGTTCGTCGCCGTGCTGGACGAAGCCGCTATCCGGCGCATGGGTGATGGGCTGGGCGGGATCATGGCCCAGCAGGTGGCGCACCTGGTCGCGATGGCCGAGCTTCCGCACGTTCACGTCCACGTCATCCCGATCGGCAGCGGACTGCACATCGGACTGTCCGGACCGTTCGCCCTGGCCCGGTCCAGCGAGGGCGTGTGGGTTGGCCACCTCGAAAACCAGCTTGGCGGGGACGTCATCGACAAGGACGATGAGGTGGCTACGCTTCAGGCAAGGTGGGAGAGCGTCCGGAACGAGGCTCTACCGCGCCGGCAGTCCATCGACCTGCTGAAGGAAGTTGAGAGCCATCATGGACCTCAGTAACGCCCGGTGGCGCAAGTCCACCCGCAGCGGCGCAAGCGGTGGAAACTGCGTCGAGGTCGCTGACAACCTGCCCGGCGTCATCGGCGTCCGGGACAGCAAGGAGCCTGGCGGCCCAGCCCTCACGTTCAGCCCTTCGGCCTGGCGGGCGTTCGTCACTCAGGTCGCCGCGCGGCCGTAACCGCAAAGATACAGGTCGTGCGCTCCCGACTGATACGGCGTCGCATCAGACGCCGTATCGAAGTGCCGTGCGACTCTGAGCAGGTCAACCCCCGGCAGTAGGCTCGCAAGTCATCGCGCCACGCCTCGTCGTATCCGCTGCCGCGGCCTTTCGTCGGTGGCACCTGCGCTGCCGGCAGAGCCGGATTCGACCACGGTTAGACATGGGAGCCTGATCCACCGCGTCTCTGACGGCAGGCAGAAGGCGGATCGTCAGTGTGGCTAGCTAGCATTAAGCTCAAGGAAAAGCTCTTCAGTGAGAGCTTCAATAACAAGAGGTCGTAGGCGGGCCAGCACCGGAACCGAGGCTTGCCAGTTCCCTGTTTGAAGCACCTGCGCTATTAGCCGCTCCAACTCGGCTGGATTCGATTCGGCCAGCGCTATGAAAGCCTGGGCACGGCGAGATGAATCGTTAATGGAGGAAGCAAGCCTTTCAGCCGCTGCATAGTCCCCGCTCGTTGCAAGCAAACCGAAGATCTTTGTCTGGACCCTCTCACGCTCCGTCGGATCGGCGATGAGAGTTGCAATCGCCTGCGCCTGCTCCAAATCCCCGGCAGAAGCACTGATCTGAGCGATTTCTGACAGTGCATGAGCTTGCCTCTTAGGATCTGCGATAGATCGCGTGATTTCAATACCACGGCTCACTTCACCGGCGCGAGTAACCGCAGAGGCCATCGCAGTGAAAGCCTTCGCTCGCAGGGAATCATTCGCAATAGAGCGGACAATCAACTCGCCGCGCCGCAACTGTCCGCAAGCGCTGGCCGAGCGAGCCACCCCCACCAAAACACGGTCCCGGTGTTGTTTGCTATCAATTGAACGAGCAAGCGTCTCCGCCTCGTCCAAAAGATCGGTTATAACTGATTGGCTACCAATTGACGCTGATCTCATTGCCTCGGCTAGGTCGCAAAGCGCACGAACTCTCAGCGAGACATTGTTCACCCCTCGAACAATTCCTCTGGCTCGGTCCACATCTCCCGCCAGAAGAGCTACATGCGCGACAGTGGTAAGAATCCGTGCTTGAGGGTACGGGGGCTCTACGAGCTCCGCTAACCTCTCCCCGGTCTCTAGGTCACCTTGAACAGCGAGTGACTTCGCAAGACCAACCAACGCGCTGATGCGCTTTGCGGAATCCATAGCTTCAGTAACCAACACAACCGTAGTAACCCTTTGATCGACTGGCACTGCGGTTATACGAGCGAGCAAATCATCGTATATGAAGCCTGGTAATGCCTCTTCTTCTTTCGAATTCTGCGTTATCTTAGCAATCTCTTGTGCAATCTCTTTTGATTTTTTGGCTAGCACCACCGCAGCCTGGCGCCTCGTCGCCGGGTCATCAATCATAAGCATCATTCTATTGGCGTAGGCGACCAACTCCTGCGCCCGGACGGAGTTGCGGTTATCTCGCATTACCCCAACGACTGCCACAACTGCCCGCATTTGGGCGAGGACGCGAGGAATGGACTTCGCCACTCTCTCAGCAGTCTCGAACGAGCCAGCCATTGCGGCCTTTTCCGCGATTGCGATGAGCGCGCCGTCTTGTACAGATGCTTCATGGACGCGCATCGCGACTTCTTCTGCGCGCGTGAAGCTTCCAGCTTCAGCCAGCGCTCGTGAAATAACTGCAAGCGTACGGTCTTGAAGCCCGGGAGCACCGATTGACCTTCCTAATCTTTCCGCTTGACTCGCAATCGATTCTGCCTCAGAACAGTTTCCTCCAGCCGCCACCTCCGAGGCGATACGAGCCAAAGCCTTAGCTTTAAGAGGCTTCGCGGCGATTGAATCAGCAATCCTGCCGGCTTCCTTCAATTCGCCGGAAGCGGCCATTGCTGCCGCAGCAGTAACCATGCCTTTATCCCGGAGAGAGCGCCTAGAAATTCGACTCGCTACTGCCTCCGCCCGCTTCGCAGCTCGACGCGCTTCACGGTATTTCCCAGCAGCAGCGAAAGCCCTAGCAATCGGCGTGAGCGTCCAGCCCTGAACAGCGGGATCGCTGACATGTCGAGCAATCGCCTCTGCCTTCAAAGCAATCGCGTAAGCTTCAGTTTTCTGGCCCCGCTGCGCCAAGGCGTGAGCTATAGCAGCCAGGGCCTGGGACCGGAAAGATTTGATACCAATGGAGGCCGCAATCGACTTGGCGCGCCGCGAATCGCCAGCGACGGCAGCAGCTTGGCTGACCGCAACTAGTGCCTGAGAACGAAGCGCGCGATGACGGAATGATCCGATTAACGATTCTGCTCGATCGAATTCGCCAAGGACAGCGAACGCTCTCGCTACCCCGGCTAGTGATTCCCCTCTCAGAGAGCTCGCAGGAACCGCCTCAACTTCCGCAAGAGCCCAATTGATTAGCCTTTCGCCTCGCCCCTTGTCATTTACGCTAAGCGCCGCTCTTGCCACAGATGCTAGGGCTTGCGCCCTGAGAGAAGGGTCGGCTATCCCTTGACAGGCAGCCTCTCCGTGATTGATAGAGATTACTGCGCGGCCGGCATCGCCCGCCTTCGCTATTGCCCGCGCTACAGCGGCCAGCGCCTGAACCTGCCTGAAAGGATCGGTGACTGAACGCGCAAGAGCTTCTGCGCGGCCAAACTTTCCGATCTGCGCCCAGGCTCCCGGCAGGGCGGCGGGGATATTGACATTTCGTTCGTGCAGGCGTGTTCTATGAAACGCGATCCTAATCATCACGCCCAGGTCAGGGAGATCTTCATGGGCGACCGCATCTTGGGCGGATGTAATTTCGAACAGAGCGGCTGTGTCCCCACCGGTTATGTCGAGCATTCGATCATGACGGGCAGCATCCACAGCACAAGCAATCATGCGTGGCAGGTCCGTCGTTGCCACCAGCAGTCGATAATATCCGCGTAGGAGGTATTCAGGCGTTCCCGATGGCCAGGTCCTGACTCGGTATTCATCGGCCCAGCTATGGAGTCTCTCACGATATGTCCTCAAACGATTGGTTCCCAGAAACCTCACGGCGTATTGCTGGAGTTCCTCGTGCCCGAGTACGTAGACGGTGGTGTCTGATTGCCATCGTCCTGCGCGTGTGCCAAAGGTACGACCTGAAACCGCCCCGAGGTACTCCCCTACCTCCCATGACGACCAGCCGGTAAGTTCCGCCAGGTCCTCTCCAGAGAGGCCGCCGCCCGATGCGGTCAGTAGCCCAAGCAGATCCTGCTCCGCTTGCGAACCCTGAAGAAGTCGCTTAAGTTCGCGCTGCGCATCCTGACGTACTACCTCTGCGTAGGGGGACACTGCCAAGGCTCGGATTGACTTCAGGCTTCTCAACGGGTGCCGGTCCGGGACATCAGAAGGTATCGGGGGATTGGGCCTCCCTGAGACAATAATTCGCATGCTTCCAGGAGGCTCAGTCGGTAACAACGCAGCCACGCTGTAGGCATTCGGCCCGGCAGTCACGCCGCTGTCTTCGTCAAGCCCATCCACAACGAGCACCAGCCGCTTCTCCTGCGCCTTGCACTTATTCGCGGCTCGCTCAAGGAGGCCTAAGAGGTGCGCATCGCGGGTGGCATCCGTCAACAACGCGGGCATTGGTTCATCGAGCATTTCCGCAAGCTGCTCAATTAGCACTTCCGAAAAAGCGAGGCGATCGCTGTTACCCGCCAGTCGGGCGGTAATGAAGAAAGATACGACCTTGACTTTTTCCGGTGGGGACAGTACGAACCAAGACAGAAGTGCCGATTTCCCGGACCACGCCTTTGCTCTCAGGTAAAGATACGGATTCGCATCAACGGCCGTGCAATAGGAAACAAGTTCCTCTAGCTCCCGCTCGCGCCCCAAGAGCTCGTGAGGCGCGATCATCCGGCGAATTTGTGTTAGATAATCCGAGCGCGCAACAGGGCCGGAAGTGATAGTTATATCCCCGGTGTTACTGCCGCTGATCGCGACGGCACCGCTCTCGGCAGCAGCGTCGCCCGTTTCGCTTACTCGAGTCTGGGCTCGCCGCAGTCCGTCAAGTGCCATGGGGTCCTTCGTTCCTTGAGTTGGGTGAAGGCCGATCGAGTCAGGAGACGTCCCTGATCCCCGAGGTTGCGTCGCCCCCCTCAGTGGCCTCCGCGTCGCCAGTGTCCTCCGCGATGATCGACACAGCTGCGCCACGGCTGGATAAACCGCTGACGGCGGACCCCCTCTTGGCAGCGACCGCGTTCCCGGTACGGGACACCCGGACCGTGCCCTGTGGCACCGAACGGGCGTTGGACAGTCCTGCCCAAACAGCGATACCGAGGGCGGCTACCGCGCCTAACGCCGATACCGCTGTCGCCAGACGATTGGCACTCTCCCACTGCATGAGGGCGAGAAGTCCGCCTAAGCCTGCGACGACTAGGCAGGTGACCAACAACACTACTCGGCGTGCCCTCATCGCCTCATTATCCCCTAACCTGGCTGCCTCCGGCCATCCTGGAGCGTCGCGTTGCCAACTGCGCTACTGCTTAAGCGCGATGCAGGTGGATAGGGCCGATCAAGATCAACAATTCGCCGTTTGGCCTCAAAAGCCCGGATTTAGTCGAAGTTGCGCGAGGGTCGAACTCGTCCCGCCGGCACTCGCCAAACCACCGCAAGCCCTAGGCCGTCCGGCTCGGCGGCAAGCTCCGCGTTGGCACGTGCCGTCGTCTTCGGTCATCCGCACGCCGTACAAACTGCCAGCGATTCACGCCAACGGCGGGAACCGCCACGAGCCAAGCTGTCTCCGGGCCATCACCGCCCGTCAAACGCCATTCAACATTGACCGAGGTCAGGTACAGCGCTGGATGCAGGACCAGCCCAGAGCCTGATCAGGGGGCTCTGACCTGGTGGGCGACGGACGAGTCGACCTGTACGCCGGATTCTGTGCGCGGCGCGTACCCCGAGGGGTTTGCGCCGGCGGCGGCCATCCATCTCGGCCTGCCGTTGCCGGCAGGCTCCAGCGGCCTACCCGCAGACATCGGGCGGGCAGCCCTCAAGCGTCTGCGCCGGGTCGTCATCTTGCGGTGACGGCCCTTGCTTGGCCTTGCTCCGGGTGGGGTTTACCGAGCCACCCCGGTCACCCGGGGTGCTGGTGGGCTCTTACCCCACCGTTTCACCCTTACCGTCCCCGTTGGGGTCGGCGGTCTGTTTTCTGTGGCACTGTCCCGCGGGTCGCCCCGGGTTGCCGTTAACAACCACCCTGCCCTGTGGAGTCCGGACGTTCCTCGGCGGCGGGCCGAAGCCCGCCGACGCGGCCGCCCGGTCGACTCGTCCGTCGCGCTCTCATCCTAACGACGAGCGTGGTGCCGGTATTGCCGCCCCGCCTGGGCAAGATCGTGCAGCTCACCCGCGATCCCGCGAAGCCAGCTCAGAAGGCGACGGCTAGCCTCGTGGGGCTATGGATCTCTCCCACGCCGCGCTGCTGCTCGCCGCCGGTCTTGCCGCTGGCACTGTCAACGCGGTGGCCGGTGGCGGTTCGCTGATCACCTTTCCGGCGATGATCGCGATCGGGTTGCCCCCGGTGCCGGCGAACGTCAGCAACTCCGTCGCGGTCTTCCCCGGCTACCTGGCCAGTGTGGCGGGCAGTCGGCAGGATCTGCCGCGTCCCCGGGCGCTGGCCACGCTCGTTCCTACCACCATCGTGGGGACGATTGTCGGGGCGTTGCTGCTGTTGGCCACTCCGGCCCGCGCGTTCGAGCTGGTCGTACCCTTCCTGGTTCTCGGCGCGACAGCGGTCCTGGCCTTTCAGGACCCGCTGCGCCGGCTGGTCGGTCACCCCCGGGACCTGTCGCCACGCCGGCGGACGGTCGCGGTGCAGACGATGGTCGCGCTCGGCGCGGTGTACGGCGGGTACTTCGGTGCGGCGCTCGGGGTGATGCTGGTGGCCGGGCTGGCCCTGGTGCTGGACGCGACCCTGGCCCGGGTGAGCGCCATCAAGAATCTGCTCTCCGCGGTGGTGGGGCTGACGACGCTCGTGGTGTTCGCCCTGTTCGGCCCGTTGAACTGGGCGGCGGTCGCGGTGGTCGCGCCCGCCACCCTCATTGGGGGGTACGCGGGCGCGCGGCTCGTCCGCCGGCTGCCGCCGGTGGTGCTCAAGACGGTGATCGTGGTGTTCGGTACGACGATCGGCCTCTACCTGCTCTGGCGCGCCCTGCACTGACTCGGCCGCCCAGCGGTCAGTAGGTCTCGCCGACGGGCTCGTGTTCGGTGTCGGCGGCGGCGCGGTTCCAGCGGGACCAGAGCACCCGCTCGCCGTAGCCGGCGGCCATCAGGTGCGCGAAGGCCAGGTAGACCAGCACGCCGACGGCGAGCACCCCGAAGCCGACCCAGAACGGCAGCGCCAGTGACTGCTCGGCGAGCTTGCCGGAGATGATCGGTGCCGGCGCGGCGGCGCCCCAGCGGACCAGGTTGAACGCGCCGGTGGCGACGCGCCGGTCGCTGGAGCCGAGGCCGAGCGCCAGGTCGGTGAGGTTGGCGTTGGCCAGGCCCATGCAGAGTCCGGCGAGCACCAGGACCACTAGCGCCTCGGCGGTGCTGGTGGAGGTGGCGAAGAGGACCATGCAGACCAGCAGCCCGGCGATGGCCACGCCGACGGTCTGTACCGCACCGATGCGGTGGGCCAGCCGGTGACCGATCACCATGATGCCGGCGGCCAGGCCGAGACCCCAGCCGGTGAAGGCGAGCCCCAGCGGGATGACGTCCAGGCCGAGGAAGAGCGGCGTGTAGCCGAGCACCACGAAGAACACGAAGTTGTACGCGGCGGTGACCACGCAGAGGGCGATGAACGCCGGGCGGCGGTAGGTGGCGAAGATCTGGCCGACGCGTACCGGGGCCTGCCGGTTGGTGGGCTCGCGGAGTTTGCGGGAGGCCACGCCGAGGGCGAGGACCATGAAGACGCCGCAGACGAAGAACGGCAGCCGCCAGCTGACCTCGCCGAGCAGGCCGCCGATCAGCGGTCCGACGGCGAAGCCGAGGCCGAGGGCGGTCTCGAAGAGGCCCACCACCCATTCCCTGTCGACGGCCAGGTTGACGAGCACCACCATGGCGGTGGCGAAGAACATCGCGTTGCCCAGCCCCCAGACGCCGCGCAGCACGGAGAGCTGGACGATGTTGTCGCTGAACGAGGCGAGGATCGCGGCGACGCCGACCACGGAGACGCCGGTGATGAGCACCGGTTTGAAGCCGAAGCGGCCGCTGGCCAGTGTCGCCGGGATCATGCCAAGGGCCATGACCGCGATGTACGCGGTGAACAGCAGCTCGACCTGCCAGGCGGTGACGCCGATCGCCTCGCCGATGGCGGGCAGGATCGGGTCGACGACGGCGATGCCGGCGATGGCGAGGAAGGCCACCAGCGTGGTGGCGTAGATGGCACTGCGGTTCGGTTCGGAACGCCGATCCACTCCGACTCCTCAGATAGCTGTATCGTACAGGTATTTATTCTGTATGATACAGCTATGAGCGACGACCACGACGAGAGCACCCTCGGCCAGATCGAGACCGAGGTGGCCCTGCTGATGCGCTTCGGCGAGGCCACCCGGCGGGCCACCGGCACCGCCGAGCACCGGGTGCTGGACCGCGCGGCGTACGTCATCCTGCGCCACCTGGCCGACGCCGGCCCGCAGAACGTCTCGGCGCTCGCCGCCCGGCTCAACCTGGACGGCTCGACAGTCACCCGACAGGTGTCCGCGCTTCAGCGCGACGGCCTGATCACCCGTACCCCGGACCCGTCCGACGGCCGCGGCACTGTCATCTCCCCCACCGCGACCGGTCTGCAACGGATGGCGGCCGTCCAGGCTGCCCGGACCCGGCTCTACGGGGACATGCTCGCTGACTGGACCACCGATGACCGGGAGACCCTGGCACGACTGCTGGGTCGCCTCAACCAGGCCCTGGTGGACCGCAACCGCCGCCGCTGACCACGCGTGGCGGTCTCGGGGCCTGGCTCACCGCGCCATCCAGCCGCACGAAACTCGTCCCACCGCCAAACACACCCGGCCCGGCCGCGTGACCCACACCCGGCGCGGGTCCGCGACCGACTGGTTCTCAGGAGAACGTTCGCCGCGCCCACGTGCGGAAGTCGGTGGTGGGCAGGCCGAGGGCGCGGGCCATCTCCGGACGGGCCGGGCTTCCGTTCTCGTTGATCTGCTCGACCGCTTTGACCATGGCGGGCAGCAGGCCGCGCTCGACGGCCTGCTGCGGGGTGAGCACGGGAGCGGTGATCGCCCGGCCGGTGACCTCACTCAGGATGGCCGCGATCTCGGTCATGGTGAGCAGGTCGCCGGCGAGTTCGACGTCCTGGCCGTCGAGCTTCCCCGGGTCGGTGAACGCGATCGCTGCGGCCTCGCCGATGTCGTCGACGGCGATCCACGGCATCCGCGTGTCAGCGGCGAAGCCGGTGATGATGGTGCCGCTGGACCAGTCGCCGAAGAGGTAGGACCAGCCGACGAGGTTCTCCATGAAGGTCGAGGGCTTCAGGATGGTCCAGTGCGCGAAGCCAGCAGAGCGCACCATCTCGTCAATGGCCGCCTTGCTCTCCCAGTAGTGCCTGTCCCACCGGCCCTCGGCCCATCCCGGCTGGTTGCGGTGGAAGTCGCCGGCACCCGAGACGCTGCTGTGCACGACGTGCGAGACACCGGCCCGGCGCGCCGCCTCGACGACGTTGCGGCCGCGGGTCACCTCGGCGTCGCCCTGCATGTCCGTCACGTTCGGGTACGGGATGGAGAAGAGGCCATCCATGCCGTCGGCCGCGGCGAACAGCGACTCCGCGTCGTCCAGGTCGCCGGTGACCAGTTCGGCACCCCGATCCCGCAGAGCCTGGGCGCTGTCGGCGCCGGGATCACGGACCAGGGCACGGACCGGGACGCCCTTGTCGAGCAGCGCTCGGGCCGTAGCCCCGCCCTGCTTGCCCGTCGCGCCGATGACGAGAACAGCCACGATGCCTCCTGAGAAACAAGTGGGGTGGTCCCCCGCTTCCAGTCGGCTACGATACGGGGGACCACCCCACTTCTGCAAGGCGGGCCATGAGAGCTGACGCGCAGCGCAACTACGACCTCGTCGTCACGGCGGCCTCCGAGGCGATCGCCCGCGACGGCGCGTACGCCTCGCTGGAGGAGATCGCGCGATCCGCCGGGGTCGGTTCGGCGACCCTGCACCGGCACTTCCCCACCCGGTGGTCGCTGCTTCAGGCGGTCTTCCGCGGGTGCGTCCGCAACCTGGCGGCGCGTGCCGGAGATCTGCTCGCCGCGCCGGACGCCCTCGACGGGCTGACGACCTGGCTGCACGAGGTCACCGCGTACGCCACGACAACCCGCGGCCTCGCGGAATCCCTCCTGAACGAGCCCCCCGAGGAGACCGAGGCCTGCGGCGCGATGCTCGTCGCCGCCGGTGAACCGCTGCTACGCCGAGCCGTCGACGAGGGTTCGGTACGGCCCGACGTCACCATGGCCGACCTGATGATCCTCGCCAACGGCATCTCACTCGCGGCGCAACCGATGGGCGCGCCCAAGGCGGAACAACTGCTGACCCTCGCCCTCAAGGGAATCGGGTCAGCCGGCCGACCGTAGCTGTCCGCTGCGGACTCCGTCGATCATGGAGTTGTGGTGGGGGACGACTGCCGTGAACAGTCTCAACCAGGCACCACAACTCCATGATCGACGCGGAAGGGGCCGGCGCGGACGGGGCCCGGGGTTGGGGTTAGGCGACTGGTTCTCGGGTGGGGTCGGCGTCGCGTTCGGTGCCCGGGGTTACGCGGGGGTCGTCCTCGTCGGCGAAGTAGTCGTCCGGCTCGGTGCCGTCGACTCCTTCCTCGACCTTCGCGGCCCGCAGTGCCAGCGTCACCAGCGCCGCCACGGCCAGGTTGACCGCCACCGCCACGATGCCGACGTAGATCGTCTTGGTGGTGTCGAGCCCGAACTCCGACAGCGGGAACGCGGAGCCGCCGAAGTGCTTTCGGGTCGGGCTGGCCACCTGGTAGAGCATCCACATGCCCAGCCCCATGCCGGCCACCCAGCCGACGATCAGGCCGATGCGGTGGAACCAACGGGTGTAGAGGCCCAGCGCCACCGCCGGCAGCGTCTGCAGGATGATCACGCCACCGATCAGCTGGAGGTCGATGGAGAACTGCGGGTCGAGGAAGACGATGCAGGCCACAGCGCCGACCTTGACCACCAGTGAGGTGATCTTCGAGACGTTCGCCTCCTGGGCCGGGGAGGCGTCCCGCTTCAGGTACTCCTTGTAGATGTTGCGGGTGAACAGGTTCGCCGCCGCGATCGACATGATCGCCGCGGGCACCAGCGCGCCGATGCCGATCGCCGCGTACGCGACACCGGCGAACCAGTCGGGGAACTGCTGGTCGAACAGCAACGGCACGACGGTGTTGCTGTCGACAGTGCCTTCCTTGGCGCCGGGCAGCGGCTTCACGCCGGCCGCGATGGCCATGTAGCCGAGCAGCGCGATCAACCCGAGCAGCAGGCTGTACGCGGGCAGCGCCGACATGTTCCGCTTGATCACGTCGCGGTTCCGGCTGGCCAGCACACCGGTGATGCTGTGCGGGTAGAGGAAGAGCGCCAACGCCGAGCCCAACGCCAGCGTCACGTACTGAAGCTGGTTGTTGCCGTTGAGCAGGATGCCGTCGTTCGGGTTGGGCGAGGCGTCGAACTTCGCGTCCGCGGCGGCGAAGATGTCACCCCAGCCGCCCAGCTTGTACGGCAGGTAGATGACCGCCACCAGGATCACGATGTAGATCAGGCTGTCCTTGACGAACGCGATCAACGCGGGCGCGCGCAACCCCGACTGGTACGTGTAGGCGGCCAGGATGGCGAACGCGATGATGATCGGCAGGTGTCGGGCCAGCGCGTTGTCGCCGGTGACGCCCATCGTCTTGAGTACCGCCTCGATGCCGATCAGCTGCAGCGCGATGTACGGCATGGTGGCCACGATGCCGGTGATCGCGATCAGCAGCGCCAGCACCGGCGAGTCGAACCGGTTGCGGACGAAGTCGGCCGGCGTGACGAACCCGTGCCGGTGCGACACCGACCAGAGCCGCACCAGCACCAGGAAGACCAGCGGGTAGATGACGATGGTGTACGGCACGGCGAAGAACCCGGCCGCGCCGGCACCGAACATCAACGCCGGCACCGCCACGAAGGTGTACGCGGTGTAAAGGTCACCACCGACCAGGAACCAGGTGATCCAGCCGCCGAAGCTGCGCCCGCCCAGCCCCCACTCGTCCAGGTGCGCCATGTCCTTCGGTGCCCGCCACCGGGCCGCCACGAAGCCCATCACGCTGACCAGGAGGAACAGCAGGGAGAAGACGATGATCTCGGTGAGATGGTCGCGCCACATCAGCGGCCTCCCCGCTTCTTCGTCATCTGGTAGACCAACGTGGTGGTGCCGACGCCGAGCAGGATGAAGGCCAGTTGCAGCCAGTAGAAGCGCGGGAAGCCGAAGACCCGGGGCGAGTCGCCATTGAAGAACGCCGGGATCAGCGGCACCACGATGGGGATGAAGAGCAACCAGTTCCAGGGGCTGTGGTCCTTTGCCCTGGTCGGCGCCGTGGGCGGCGCCTCCGGTTCGGGTGCAGCCATCTGACACACCTCCGGGGAGTCGTGGCTCTCGATGCAACGGCCGGAGGCTATGACTTTGTGATGGGCGTCACGTGACCGGCAGGATCACCCGGCCCGCACAGGGACAGGCCGACGCGACAGCCACGCTGACGGCGACTGTCCGCAAGGGCGCGCAGGAGGTCACCACACGGGAGATCCCCGTGGTGGTGAAGGCCGAGTTCGACGATGCGCAGGCTGTCGACCGTGACGCCTTCGATCTGACAGTGGACGGCGCCGACGGCGTACGCGGAAACCTCGACCTCGCCGCCAAGGGAGAGTTCGGATCCACTATCACCTGGAGGTCGACCACCGGCCTCGTCACCCCGACGGGCGTGGTCAGCCGCCCCGCCTTCGGCCGTGCGGACGTTGCCGCGACCCTGACGGCGACGATCACCAAGGGTAAGGCCTCGCAGAAGAAGTCGTTCCCGGTGACCATCACCGCCATGCCGCGTTCGGAGGAGTACGAGCGGTACTTCATGGGGTACTTCAAGGGAGAGGGGATCGCCGACGGCGAGCAGATCATGTTCGCCACTTCCAACGGAAACACCGCTCTGGACTGGACCGGTCTGACCGGAGGTCGGCCGTCACTCATCTCCCAGCTGGGCGACCAGGGGCTTCGTGACCCCCACATCGTCCGCTCCCCCGACGGCGACACGTTCTACATGATCGCCACCGACCTGAACTGGTACGACCAGGGCGGGTACGCCATCAACGACACTCAGTACATTGAGGTGTTCGAGTCGCACGATCTGGTTAACTGGACCCCTCAGCGGCACGTGAAGGTGGCGCCCGACAATGCGGGCAACGCCTTCGCACCAGAGTCGCTCTGGGTCGAAGAGCTCGGCGCCTACGTCGTGTTCTGGGCCCAGTCGCTGTGGAACGACCCCGTGAACCGCACCGGTCAGGGGAACGCGCAGATGTGGTACGCCACGACGCGGGACTTCAAGACGTTCTCCTCTCCCCAGGTCTGGCAAGATCCGGCCCCGCTGTCGCGGATCGACACGACCGCGATCCGCGTCGGCGACCACTACTACCGGGTGACCAAGAACGAGGCCGGCAACCAGGGCTCGGACATCTTCTCGGAGAAGCACACCGACTTCCTGGACAGCAACATCGCCAACTGGACGTTGGTCGCGCCTGCTCTGGGGCGCACGACGTGGGTCGCCAACCAGGGGTACGAGGGACCGGTCATCTTCAAGGCCAACCCCGGTGACACCGCCTGCCCCGGCCAGTTCTACCTCTGGGGTGACCGGTACACGAACGGTGGTGGGTACCAGGCCGCGTGTCACGAGAACATCGAGGCTCCTACCTGGAACGCCAAGACGATCACGATGACCAACGCGGGTGTCGTCCGCCCCCGGCACGGCACCGTGATCCCGCTGACCGTCCGCGAGTGGAACGACATCCGCGGAATCCCGAACAGCGACGTCACCACCACCACAGAGGTGGCTGTCGAGCCGTACGTGAGCGGGGCCCAGACGACCACTGCCACCGTGACGGTCACGGCAGCTGACGGGTTCGAGACCGGCGGTCAGGTACGGATCAGCATCGGCTCGTGGTCGAAGCTCGCCCACCTGAGCGACGGTGCGGCGACCGTCACGCTGCCGACGGGTCTGCCCGCGGGTGCCCGGACGGTCAAAGCCGAGTACGTCGGCTTCGACTATCTGAAGGCGTCGGAAGGTACGGCGTCGTTCGAGGTGCCCTCCGGCCCGGCCGCCGTCAAGGTCAAGGCGAAAGCCACGGCGGCGTCCGTTGTCCGCGGGGACACGTTCACACTGAGCGTGACTGTCGGGCCGGCGGGCGGACCGAAGCAGCACGCTCCGACCCCGACCGGCGAGGTCACCGTCACCTTCGGCGGCGCCGTGCACGTCGTGCCACTGGCGCACGGCAAGGCCGTCGTCGAACTGCAGACCGCCGACCTGCGGCCCGGGGCCTACCAGGTCCACGTCGCCTACTCCGGCAACCCGACCTATCAGCCCTACGCCGCCGACTACCAGAAGTTGACGGTACCCCGTCGCCGGTCTGGCCGTGATCTCCACGCCCACGCCGGCCGCCACCACCGACGAGGCCCAGCCCGCCGCCGCCGTCGACTCGGCACCCACCGCGGTAGCCGACGAGCCGGTACCGGTCGACACGGTCAGCGCGCCGGCCGCAGTGACCGGACCGGACGGTCCCACCCCGGTGCCCGTGCCGGCGGACGCCCCGAGCACCGTCGACCCGGCGGACATGGCGCTGACCGAGGACCCGCCGCCCGTGCCGGTCACCGAGAAGCCCGACGCCGCCGAGCTGCGGCAGGAGCCGGGCGTGGACTCGGCCACCGAGCCGGTCACGGTCGACGAGCAGCCCGCCCCGGCGGCCGTGGTCGCCCCCCGCCAGCCGGCGGACGACCTCCCGTCCGCCGACAGCGCACCGCTCGACACGACGCCGGCCGACGACGCTTCGATCGACGATGCGCCGGTCGCGGCCAAGCCGGCCGAGACCGCGCCCGCCGACACCGCGCCCGTCGACAGCACGCCGATCGACTCGGCGCTGGTCGACGACGTGGCGGCCCCCGGTGGCCCGGCCGACGACGTGGAGACCAAGGCCACGGCGGTCGACGCCACGCCGGCAGAGGCGTTGGGGACCCCGGGCCCGTCCGATGCTGAGCCGGTGCACGCCGATTCCGTGGACGCCGAGCCTGCGGTTGCCTCCGCGGAGGCCGAGCGGTCGGCGGTGGCCGCGCCTCCGGTCCGCCCGACCCCCGCCGTGACCCCTCCGGTCCGTTCGGCCGCCGACACGACGATCAGCGGCGTCGACGCCGACCCGACGGGCCCTGCCGACGACTTCCGCCGGATCCAGGGGATCGGGCCGAAGATGGCGGCCGCGTTGCAGGACGCTGGCGTGCGCACCTACGACCAGCTCGGCGGGTTGGACGAGCCGGCGCTGCGCGACCTGATCCGGGCCGCCGGCCTGCGCGCCGCACCTGGGCTGGGCAGTTGGCCCCAGCAGGCACGCGTGCTCGCCGGCGCCGGCGACGAGATGGCAGCGGTGCTGCCGAACGGCAACCAGGCCTGACCGACTGCGTTCGAGCCCCCGGCAGCCGTCCATCACGACGGCGCGCCGGGGGCTCGGCCGTCGCTGAATCAGCAATTGCCGCGCCGCGCTTGCCCAGTCCGACGGCAAGGTCGGCGAGGTCGCGCCAAGCCCGCGACGCGTGCTGACGATCAGCCCGCCGAGCACCTTGGCACTCGCTACTGTGAGCTCATGTTCAAAGCTCCTGCCCCGCCGGATCCCACCGAGTTCGCCGGCAGGCGCGCGGTCGTCACGGGAGGTTCTCGCGGGATCGGCGCCGCCATCGTGCGGCGGTTGCTCGACGGCGGCGCGACGGTCGTCACCACGGCGCGTAACGCCTCCGACGAGACGCCGAGGGCCGCGACCTTCATTCAGGGCGACATCGGCACGCTCGCGGGCGTGCGGGCATTCACTGCGGCAGCGCTCGACGAACTCGGCGGCGTCGACATCGTGGTCAACAACGCGGCGGCGGCACGCGCCCACATCGGTGGTATCTCATCCATCCCCGATGAGGAGTGGATCGACGCGCTCGACCTCAACTACCTGTCCGCTGTGAGAGTCAACAACGAGCTGCTACCGGCGCTGCGCGAGGCCGGGTCGGGCAGTGTGATCGTCAACATCTCGTCGGGAGCGTCCCTCACGCCGGCACCGCCGTTGGCGCACTACGGTGCCGCCAAGGCCGCCCTCAACGCCTACGGCAAAGCGCTCGCCTCCGAGCTCGCGCCTGCCGGAATCCGCGTGACCACGATCATTCCCGGCAACGTGCTCACCCCCGGCGCCGACGCGATCCGCCAGAACTTCGCCGACGCGATGGAGGTCTCGCTTGCCGCCACCACAGCGGGCATCCCTCTGGGTCGTCCCGG
>NZ_JBEYSL010000017.1:0-31521 GCF_040642735.1 Micromonospora sp. NPDC047753
GCAGGAGCTCTCCGACTACTGGGCCACCACCTTCGACTGGCGGGCCGCGGAGCCTCCTGGGCACCCAGGTCGCCGCCGTTGCAGGTTTGCAGGTACCACTGCTCACCCTCGGGGGGTTCGACCGGCCCCTCGGTCAGCTTGTAGTAGCACCCGTCGCCGCTGTTGAACCAGCCCAGGTCCTCGTCGTAGCAGGGGATGGTCCGCCCGTTCCACTGGCAGACGCCGCTCCCGCCGCCGCCCCCGTCGTCCCCGCCCCCACCGTTGTCCCCGCCGCCGCCGGGATCACCGGGGTTGCCGGGCTCGTCGTCCCAGACGCTGCAGTCGGGTTGGTCGGGCGGGCAGCCCGCTCCCGGGTCGGCCCGTAGGGCGGCGGTGGCCGGCGGTGCCGCACCGACCACCAGCAGGAGCGTGAGGCCGATTCCGGCGAGCGCGCGTCGGGTTGTCACGGCCCGGCTCAGCACGGCTGGTCCCGGTGCGTCGCGCCGTAGTTGATCAGCCAGCGACCGTTCGGATATCGGGTCGCGGTGGCGGTGGAGAGGTGTCTGCCGCCACCGCTGCCCGGAACGGCGCGCTTGTCCTTGGCGTAGACCAGCCGGTAGCCGGTCGTGTCCAGGCAGTCCTGGATCTCCACCGTGGCCGGCTTGGCGTCCAGGCTGACGGCGGTCACGGTCGGGTCGGACTTGAACGTCCCGGTACGCATAGCGCCGTGCTCCTTGGCCTCGCGAATGGACACCCGGACCCGAGTCAAAAGTGGATCACCGAGAAACCGGGACAGTTCCGGCGATCGCGGATCACTGCGCAGGCCGGCCGTGCGCGAGGCCGCGAGATAACCGGAGTACGCGTCAAGTGCCGCCTTTTCGGCAGCGCGTCGTTCGACGTCGGAATCGGTCCGGGGTCCGTTGTCGCGGACTTCTGTCGGCCGTTCGACCGCTTCCCGTCCGCTGGCGCAGGCGGTGACCGGCATCGCCGCCACGCCCACCAGCAGGCAGATTGCCGCTCTTCTGAGCTGCCTTCCGCGCACCGTTGAGCCTCCTCGTGGTCGCCCGGGGTGGTGAGGGCTCACCGCCGTCGGGCATACGGAAGCGCGCCCGGATCAGCACATCCGGAGCGTTCATTGCGCTTCTGCATTCACCGTTACGGATCTTCTACAAATTGGGGGTCCTGTGTCGTCCGATGGTGAAGGTGAGGCTTGCGTCACACCCAAGGGGCGAGCATAGGCTGACGCTCGCCGATGCAACAGAGGCAATTCAAGCGAACACTCAGCGTGATGACAGGTGGTGGTGGCAGGTGTCCACACTGCTCCCCGGGCAATGGGCGAGCGAACTGTCGTTATTGATGGGGCGTCGCCGGGCCGGACGGGTTCACCGCAGTCGCGTCACCGGTCGCGGGAGTGGGACATCGCGGTCTCATCCCGGCATTCGAGCGACGTCGGCACCCCGTCGACGGGCTGCATCGTCCAACGGCACGCCTGACTCGGAACTGGTCGAAAGCGTCCGCGCGAGCTCCGGTCGGCAGGTCGCTTTCTGCGCCATCCGCCACACCGCAGCGAGCGTGCAATCACGATCCGTGTTCACCGTCGCAGGGGAGCGGTCAGCCGCAATGGAGGAGACATGGCGCTGACCGGCCCCCCGGCGGCCACCCCCGGTCGGGAAGACCGACCCGATCGGAGTCCGGCACCCCGGCCGTCCGGTGCCACGACGGAACCCGCAGGCCAGGCGACGCCCGCTCCGCCGCGCGAACGACCGGGCGACCTCGCCTCGGCGGGGGCACGCACCCGGGTCTCGACGGTGTTCGCGATCCTCGCGATCAGTCCGCTGATGCGGTTGGCCGCGCTGCGCTACGCCGTACCCCCGGGTCTGCCCAGCCGGAGTGGCTGCGACGCCTGCGGCGCGCCGGTCGGCCTGACCCACCCCTGGCCGGCGCTGGGCCCGGCGGCCCGGTGCGGTCAGTGCCGCGCCCGGGTCGGCCCACCGCCGGCCACCGTCGAGCTGGCACTGCTCGCGGCGGCGGTGCTGCTGGCGATCGCCGGTTCGCCGGGCGGGGCGCTGCCGGCGCTGATCTGGTGGCTGGGCTGGACCATCCCGGCGATCCTCGTCGACCTGGCCGTGCACCGGTTGCCGGATCGGCTCACACTGCCCGCGGCAGCCGGGACCTGGCTGCTGCTCGGCGTGGCCGCGCTCGACGCCGACCCGGGGCACTGGCTGCGAGCCGTCATCGGCGGCGCCGGGCTGGCGTTCTTCTTCGCCAGCACCGCTGTGCTGCTCGGCCGCCGCGGCTTCGGGCTGGGCGACGCCAAGCTGGCGCTCAGCGTCGGCGCGCTGCTCGGCTGGTACGGCTGGCCGGTGCTGCTGTTCGGGCTGGTGCTCACCTTCGGGCTCTCCGCCCTGGTGAGTCTGGTCCTGCTGGCCACCCGCCGTGCCAACTGGAGCACCCACCTGCCGTTCGGCCCGTTCCTGCTGCTCGGCACAACGGCCGCTCTCCTGCTGGCGACCTGACCCGCCTCGCGGCTGGTCAGGGGCGGGATCGGCTGGCCAGCTTGGGGGCCGGGCTGCCGGAACGGTTGGCCCGGCGGCGGAGCACCTCGCTGGTCGGGCGGGCCAGCAACGGGGTGAGCACCACGGCGACCAGGGCGCCGAGCAGCACACCCGCGATCACGTCGTGCGGGTAGTGCACGCCCACGAAGACCCGCGAGAAGGCGCCGAGCGCGGCCAGGGGCAGCGCGATCAGGCCGAGTCGGCGGGAGAGCAGCAACGTGGTGACCGCCAACGCGCCGGCGATGGTGGCGTGGTTGCTGGGGAACGACCAGTCGCCCGGCGGTGGGCAGACGCCCGCGATGATCTCCCGACCGATCGACCGGCAGGGGCGATCCTCGTCCACCACGGTCTTGAGGAACTCACTGCCCACGTACGCCAGGACGGCCGGCACGGGCGCGATCAGGGCCAGTGCCCGGTCGTGCGGGCCGCCGGAACGGCGGCTCAGCGCGGCCATCACCAGCAGCGCGCCGAGTAGCAGGATCACCCCCTCGGTGGCGTGCCCGACGAACCACTGCACCGGCTCTGGGCTACCGGCGGCGGCGTCGACGACGTCGCTGTACCACTCGGCGCTGATCTCCGGAACGTCAATGCTGCCGTTGTCGACCATGCATCACCTCACTTCACGTTCATACCCTGTTCACCTTGGGCACACCCTAGGAACGCGCCAGAGGGCATCGCTGCTGTCGAAGGTCAGGTGGTTGTCAGACCTTCGTCCAGGTTTCGCACAGCCGGCTCTGATTGGCTGTCGCAGAACGTCGACCTCGACAGGAGACCTCGTGCAGACCGGTTCGGCCACCGATCAACCGCAGTCCACCGCCGCTACCGCGGACGACGAGACCTGGCGGATCCGGCGCACGGAGGCCGACATGGACCGGCTCGGCGAGACCGAGTCGATCTTCGCGTTGGGCAACGGATGGATCGGCTGGCGTGGGGTGCTCGACGAGGGCGCCCCGTGCGGGACGCCGGGCAGTTACGTCAGTGGCTTCCACGAGCGGCGTGAGCTGAGCTATCCCGAGGAGGGGTACGCGTTCCCGCCGGCCAGCGACACCGTCATCAGCGCACCGAACGCCGCACTGATCCGGCTCTGGGTCGACGACGAGCCGTTGGATCTCCGGACCGGGTCGCTGCGCAGCCATGAACGGGTGCTCGATCTGCGTACCGGCGTGCTGCGCCGGGAGACCGAGTGGATTTCACCGGCCGGGCGGGGCGTACGCATCCGCAGCACCCGGCTGGTATCCCTGCCGCGTCGCCCGGTGGCCGCCGTCCGGTACGAGGTCGAGCCGTTGGACACCGCCGTCGAGCTGAGGGTCAGCTCGGACCTGCTGGCCAACGAGAAGGTGCCGGAGCGTTCGGACGACCCTCGGGCCGCCTCGGTGCCCAGCGACCCGTTGACCGCCGAGACGTACAGTGCGACCGGCCTCGACGGCGTGCTGGTGCACCGCACCGAGCGCAGCGGCCAGCGTGTGGCGGTCGCGGTCAGTCACCTGCTGGAAGGCCCGGGCACTGTGACGACCAGCGGCGACTGCACCCCGGACCGGGTACGGCTGACCGTGACGGGTCGCCTGCACCCGGGGGAGCGGTTGCGGCTGACGAAGTTCGCCGCCTACGAGTGGGCGGCGGCCGACGCGACGCCCGTCGGCGAGTTGGCCGCCCTGGTCGCCGCCGAGGCGGACGCGGCGCGCGCGGACGGCTTCGACGCCCTGCTCACCGACCAGCGCGCCGCCCTGGACGCGGCCTGGCAGGTCGCCGACGTGCGGCTCGACGGCGATCCGGAGCTTCAGCAGGCCGTTCGGTTCGCGATGTTCCACCTGAT
This sequence comes from Micromonospora sp. NPDC047753, assembly GCF_040642735.1. NCBI lineage: Bacteria > Bacillati > Actinomycetota > Actinomycetes > Micromonosporales > Micromonosporaceae > Micromonospora > Micromonospora sp. NPDC047753. The sequence goes on from NZ_JBEYSL010000017.1 coordinate 4,348, forward strand.
CCAGGCCGGTCGCCCGGACTCCGACCGGACCATCTCGGCCAAGGGGTTGACCGGCAACGGCTACGACGGGCACGTCCTGTGGGACACCGAGAGTTACGTCCTGCCGGTGCTCACCTACCTGGCCCCGGCGGTGGCCCGCTCGGCGTTGAGGTGGCGGCACGCCCACCTGCCCGAGGCGCGGGAGCGGGCCGCCGAGCTGCGGTTGAGCGGCGTGACCTTCCCGTGGCGCACCATCGGCGGCCGGGAAAGCTCCGGCTACTGGCCGGCGGGCACCGCCGCGCTGCACGTCAACGCCGACATCGCCGACGCGGTGCTGCGCTACCTGGCGGCCACCGACGACCAGCGGTTCCTGGCCGAGGCGGGGCTGGAACTGCTGGTGGAGACCGCCCGGCTCTGGCACGGCTTCGGCCACTGGTCGGGCGGGGGCGACTTCCACCTGCACGGGGTGACCGGCCCGGACGAGTACGCCGCGCTGGTCGACGACAACGTGTTCACCAACCTGATGGCGAAGCGCAACCTGCGCGGCGCGGCGGACGCCGCCGAGGGGCATCCCGAGCTGGCCGACCGGCTCGGCGTGGACCGCGACGAGGTGGCCGGCTGGCGAGCCGCCGCCGACGCGATGGCCATTCCGTACGACAGCGAGCGCGGGGTGCACCAGCAGGCCGCCGGCTTCACCGAACAGCCCGAGTGGGACTTCGCGAACACCGGTGACGACGACTACCCGCTGCTGCTGCACTTTCCGTACCTGGAGCTGTACCGCAAGCAGGTGGTGAAGCAGTCCGATCTGGTGCTGGCCATGCAGCTCTGCCCCGGTGAGTTCACCGCCGACGAGAAGGCCCGCAACCTGGCCTACTACCAGGCCCGCACGGTCCGCGACTCGTCGCTGTCGGCGGCCCCGCAGGCCGTGCTGGCCGCCGAGGTCGGGCACCTGGATCTGGCGTACGACCTGTTCGCCGAGTCGGTCCTTCAGGACCTGGCCGACCTGGGCGACAAGACCGCCGACGGGCTGCACCTGGCTTCGCTGGCCGGCGCGTGGCTGGCCCTGGTGCAGGGCTTCGGCGGGCTGCGCGACGACCGGAGGGTGCTCTCCTTCGACCCCCGGCTGCCGCGCCGGATCGACAGGCTGGCGTTCAGCCTGCGCTGGCGTGGCCACCGGCTGCGGGTCACATTGACTCCGGCCGAGGTCCGCTACGAGCTGCCCGACGCCGCCGCGGACGCCGAGGTCGAGCTGTGGCACCACGGCGAGTCGCTGCGGGTCACCGGCGCCGAGCCGGTCACCCGGCCGATGCCGCCGGTGCCCGATCCCGGTCCGGAACCGCCCTCCCCGCCCGGCCGCCGCCCCACCCGCCGCTCAGCCGACTGAGTCGCCCCGACCGGTTCGGGCCGGCGCGGCTTCGTCCCGAGTCGGCGCGGGCTCCAGCTCAGGTCGGGGCGGGACCGCCGGCCATCCGCTCGCGGACGGCCTCCAGCGCCTCGAAGGCGTACGCCCAGTTGTGGCACTTGAAGCTGCGCAGGCCGTCGATCGCTGTGTGACAGTCGGAGCAGCGCACCCCGGCGATGGCGTCCGGGATCTCGGTGTTGACGTACTTGCGCTCGCCCAGGATGACCGTGGCGATCATGGCCTTGTCGTGCAGGCCGGAGAGCGCCGACGAGACGATGTCGTACCAGGTGACCCGTCGACGGCACTTCGGGCAGTCAGGTTCGTCGCCGCTGACCCAGAGTGGGGCGCCGATGCTGCGCGCCGGCATGCCGAGCAGTTTCTCCAGCCGCCGGACGTCCGACTCGGGGGTGGTCCAGCGGTGTCGGCCGGGCAGTGATGCGGGCGAGTCGTACACGGCGCGGAACAGGTCGTTGTCGACCTGCACGGTCTCGCGCTGAGCGGTCATCGGCGTCCATCCTCGTTGAGTCGGTGCCCCCACCGTGGCCAGCGGTGACCATGGGCGCAGCCGGATCAACGACACGAGGGGGCGGTGGGTCGTCGCTCCGCCGCTGACCGCTTTCGCCTCCGATGGCCGGCCTCGGGTGGTACGACGGACGCAGGGCGTGCGTCGGCGGGAGGAGCGCCGATGGCGAGCAGACCCGAACGGTTGCTGCGGGGCGGCAACTCGCCGCTGAGCGCCTCGTTCCTGGAGCTGTTCTTCGACCTGGCGTTCGTGCTCGCCCTCAGTCAGTTGGCCGCCCACCTGCTGCACGACCTCAGCCTGGCCGGCGCGCTGCGTACCGCCCTGCTGTTGACGGGCGTCTGGTGGATCTGGGTGCCCACCACCTGGTTCGCCGACTGGTACGACCCGGAGAGTCCGGCGGTGCGGTGGTTACTGGTGAGTGCCGCGCTGGGCAGCCTGCTGGCCGGGGTGGCGATCCCGCAGGCGCTGGACGGGCGGGGCCTGCTCTTCGCCGGCGCGTACGTCTCGGTGCACATCGCCCGGGGCGTTGTCACCGCCGTCGGGCTGCGCGGTCATCCGCGACAGATTCGAACGCTGCGCATCCTCTGCTGGTTCAGCGTCTCCGCCGTACCGTGGTTGGTCGGTGGGTTTCTGCCGCAGTGGCGGGTGCCGCTCTGGCTGCTCGCCCTCGCCATCGACCTCACCGGCCCGCGACTCCGCTGGCCCACGCCGGGGATGGGACGGACCGGGCGGCAGGAGCTGCACCTGGCTGGCGAGCACTTCGCCGAGCGGTACCAGCAGATCATGATCATCGCGCTCGGCGAACTCGTGCTGGTCGCCGGCCTCTCGTACGCCGGCACCGATCTCCACTTCCCGCAGACTGTCGCGTTCCTGTTGGTCTTCGCCACCGCCGTGCTGATCGGTCTGCTCTATGTCACGCCCGCCGGCCAGCGCCTCGGCCCCGCCATCGAGCGTGCCGATCCGGCCCGTCTCGGCGTCATCACCGGATATCTGCACCTGGTGATGATCGCCGGGCTGGTGGTCACCTCCGTCGGCGCCGAGCTGAGCATCGCGCACCCTCTGCGAACTGGTGACATCACAGCGGTCCTGTTCATCCTGAGCGGCCCGATGCTGTTCCTCCTCGGGCGGATCCTCTTCTCGGCGGCGATCCACCGGCGACTCTCCTGGCCCCGGGTCGCCGCCCTGTTCGTGCTGGCCGCCGCGGCGGTTGTTCTGCGGATGCCGCTGCTGGCGGTCAGCGCGGTCGCCACCGGGGTGGCGCTCGCTGTGGTCGTCCTGGACCACGCCGGGATCGGCTCGTACCGGCACCGAGCTGGCGCGTAGTCAAGAAGCCTGACTAAAGTCAGGTATATGGACTCGGCTCTCATCGCCGCCGTGCGGCGGTTCAACCGGACGGTCACCCAACGAGTGGGTGCGCTCGACGACGAGTACATGGCCCAGGGGCGTCCCCTGGCGCAGGCTCGACTGCTGTGGGAGATCGGCCCCGCCGGCGCCGAGATCGCCGCGCTACGGGCCCGGCTCGGCCTGGACTCCGGATACCTCAGCCGACTCCTGCGCACTTTGGGGAACGACGGCCTCATCACCGTCGGACCGGCGGACCAGGCCGGCGGCGACGGACGGGTACGGGTCGCCACGCTCACCGACGCCGGCCGAACCCAGTGGGCCGACCTCGACCAGCGGTCGGACGAACTCGCCGCCTCGATCCTCGAACCACTCACCGAACATCGTCGGGAACGACTCGTCGCCGCCATGGCCGAGGTCGAACGGCTGCTCATCGGCTCGATGGTCGTCATCGAGCCGTGCCCGCCGACCGACCCGCGAGCCCGTGCGTGCCTGCGGGCCTACGCCCGCGACATCGCGCGACGATTCGACGACGGGTTCGACCCCGCGCTGAGCAACCCGGTCCACGACGAAGCGCTCGTCCCGCCCAACGGGGTGCTTCTGCTCGCCACCCTCAACAGCGAACCGATCGGCTGTGGCGCGGTCAAACTCCACCCCGACGCGCCCGCCGAGATCAAACGCGTCTGGGTGGCCGACACGGTACGCGGGCTCGGCGTCGGGCGGCGACTGCTGGGCGAGCTGGAACGGTACGCCGCCGAGCGCGGCGCGACAGCGGTCCGGCTGGACACCAACCGCAACCTCACCGAGGCGATCGCCCTGTACCGGGCGACCGGTTACCGGGAGATCGAGGCGTACAACACCGAGCCGTACGCCCACCACTGGTTCGAGAAGCAGTTGGGGGTCTGACGGCCGCAGTCGTCAGGTGATCGGGCGTCGCGTTCGCGGCGGCTACAGCCGCTCGAAGCTCTCCATGCCGGCGAGTTTCAGCACCTCGGTCCGGGTCGCTGGGCATTCCTTGCGGGTCTGGTCGTCGATGTCACGGCCGTTGGGTACAGGGCCCTGCTTCTCGTACCAGGAATAGAGGTTCACCGTGAGGTTGGCCATCGCGCCCGTCTCGGACCCGATCCCCTTGAGCGTCGGCACCTGGCCGTCCAGGTAGGCGCACACGTCCTTCGCCGACACCGGGGAACCGTCGGCCGGAGCGGATCGGGCCGCGCTGGTCGATCGTGTCGTGTCTGGTGCCGCAGCGGGCTCGGGCGCATCGGCCTCGGTGCACGCCGCCAGGGCGAGCACGAGGCAGAGGGCTGGTGCGAGCGGTCTGAAGGTACTCATTGGATTGTGTCCTCACAGGGTTCGTGGTGGGTAGGGGTTCCGGCGGCGTTCGCGGTGACGAGCCAGAGGCCGGTGGGCAGCCGGTAGCCGACGCCAGGCTCACGGAACCGGCCGAGCAGCCGGGCGACCCCCGCCCGGGCCGAAGCCTGACCAGCTGGCGGAGCCGTCCGGTACGCGGCACCGGCCGGGCCGACCTCGATGAGCCATTCGGCCACCGCGTCGGCGTCCTCAGGAGTTTCCAGAGCGACATCGCACGGTGTGATCGTGACGGCGGTGAAGCCGGCGGTGGTGAGGATCCGGACGAGCCGCGCCGGGTCGGCGAACGCGAACGGACCGGGCTCGTCACCGACCGGGAGTGGTGGTAACGGTCCGAGATGCGGTGCGGCGCCGAGCATCGCCGCGGACAGCCACGGGTTGACGCCACTGTCGCGGAAGACGGTCGCGGCGAGGCGCCCTCCCGGGCGCAGTGATCGCCGGATCGTGCGGCAGCCGGCGACCGGGTCCGCCAACAGCATCAGGGTCATTCGTGAGAACGCCGCGTCGAACGGGGCGCCAGGCACGACATCGAGAGTCTCGATGTCGGCCACGTGAAATTGGGTGCCCGGGTACCCGTCGGTGGGAAAACGGCGTCGAGCGGCGGTCACCATCGCCTCGTCGATGTCGACACCGACCGCCGCGCCGGTCTCGCCGACTGCGACGGCGATCTCGGCCGTGGTGCCGCCGCAGCCGCAGCCCACATCGAGGATTCGCTCGGCGGGTCGTGCGGCCAGTCGATCCATGGCAGCCGCGCCCAGCGGCCGACCGGTCTCGTCCTGCCGATCGGCGTGGCGAATCCAGCCAGCTGCCGCGCCCGCCCAGAAAGCGGCGCCGCGAGCCCGCAGGCTGGCGGTGTCGGCCATCAGAACGGCATCTCGGTGCCGTCGACGCTCATCGAGCGGAAGTGAGCCGCCTTCGTCGGGTCGAAGCCGTCCTCCTGTGCCGCCAAGCCAGCAGCCCGGACCAGCCGTTCGGACTGGAACCGGCGGAATGCCGCCTCGTCCTTCCAGATGTTGATGATCCGCCAGCCGTCCTCCGTCGGCCCGGCGACGTGCGCGAGAAGGCCCGGCGGTCGATCCGGTCCGAGGTGTCGTTCCACCTGCCGGTACTCCGCCTCGCTGACGCCGGGCATCTCCTGCAACACACCGAACGGCATGGCCGCCACCTCTCGATAGAGTGAACCTCTATCCAATAGAGCACTACACTCGAGAGGTGGTTGTCAAGAGACGTTATGACTCTTCCCGCCGACAGGAGCAGGCCCGACAGACCCGGCGGGCGATCCTCGAAGCGGCTGGCCGGCTGTTCGTCGACCCGGGCTACGCGGCCACACCGCTGACCGCTGTCGCCGTGGAAGCCGGCGTCGCGGTCCAGACCCTGTACGCGGTGTTCGGCAGCAAGCGGCAACTGCTCTCCCAGCTGGTCGACGTCACCCTGGCCGGCGACGACGAACCGGTGGCCCTGCCGGACCGGCCCTTCGTCGCCGAGATCCGCGCCCTCACCGACCCCCAGGCCAAGCTCGCCCGCTACGCACGTCACCTGGCCGAGGTCAACGCCCGGCAGGCCCAGGTGATGCTCGCGCTGGCCGGCGCGGCCACGGCCGATCCGGACGCCGCCGAGATCTGGCGCAAGAACGTCGACGACCGCCGCCGCGGCATGGCCATGTTCGCCGCCGAACTGGTCGGCACGGGAGGTGTACGCCCCGACCTGGGCGTCGACCAGGTGGCCGACATCCTCTGGTTGGCCCAGGACGTCCGCAACTTCGACTGGCTCGTCCGGCAACGCGGATGGGCGATCGAGCAGTACCAGCGGTGGTATGTGGACACGGTCAGCGGCGCGATCATCGCCGGCGCCGAATAGCGGAGAGCGCCAGTCATGGCGTGCTGCCGAAGCTGTGGCCATTCCCCGATCGACGTATTAGCGAAGGGTTAGGGCACGTTACCAGTTGTGATCTTGTAGCCCGGTGCCTCGCCGGGCAAGCTGATGGTCATCGCCGAACAGCGACCGGCAGCCTGAACGAGGAGATCGTCGTGCGCAAGCTCGTGTATTACATCGCCGCCACCCTGGACGGCTTCATCGCCGGCCCCGACGGCGCCGACCCGACCGGCCCCGGCGGGTTCTGGCCCATTCCGGACGACTACCTGCGCCACCTCGTCGCGGAGTACCCGGAGACCCTCCCCGGTCCGGCCCGGCAGGCGTTCGGCATCACCGATCAGGGCAGCCGGTTCGACACCGTGGTGGAAGGGCGCAACTCCTACGAGGTGGGCCTGAAGGCCGGTGTGACCGACGCGTACCCGCACCTGCGCCACCTGGTGTTCTCCCGGACGCTGGGCAGCAGCCCGGACCCGGCCGTCGAGGTCATCGGCCAAGACCCGATCGCCACGGTACGGGAGCTGAAGCGGCACGACGGCAAGGACGTCTGGGTGATCGGCGGCGGCGCGCTGGCCGGTGCCCTCTACCCCGAGATCGACCAGCTGATCATCAAGCTTGCCCCGTTGACCATTGGTGCCGGCATCCCGCTCTTCGGCCGTGACGCCGTCTTCGCACCACGCACCTGGTGCCTGACCGACCACACAGTTCTGGACAGCGGCGCGCTCTTCCTCACCTACACCCGCGCACAGACCGGAACCGAGACCGCGTGAGGGCACCGTACCCATGACCAACGCCCTCGCCCGGCCATCAACATGACCTGGACGTGAGCGGCGGCCACGCGTCCCGGCACCCGTTCCTGCTCCCCGCGGCGAGGTAAAGGTGCGCGACGACTCGGAGCTTGGCTCTACGCTCCCCACCATGTTCGCGCCAGTGAAGATCATCTCGGGTGGTCTGGAGATCCGTGAGTTCGGCCCGCAGGACGCCACCCAGCTGGCGGCGTTCGTGGCCGCCGATGATCGGACCGGACTGCCGCCAGGCTCACCGCAAACCGCCGCCGACGTGGACGAGTGGCTGACCGGGATGTCGCGCCAGCGGCTGGCCGGCGACGGTGTGCGGCTGGCGTTGGTGGACACGGCCGGAGGCGAGATCGTTGGCAGCATCGGGTTGCGGGACATCGACTGGAGGGCGGGACGCGGCGAAATCGGCTACGGGGTGCGGGCCAGTCGTCGCGGCCGAGGCTACGCGACCACGGCCGCCCGCGAGGTCGGCCGATGGGCGCTCACCGATTGTGGGATGCGCCGTATCCAGCTGCGCGCCCGGCTCGACAACGTCGCTTCCCTGCTGGTCGCGGAGAGGGCCGGATACCAGCGGGAGGGCACCCTGCGAATGGCCGACTGGGATGGCGAGAAGGCACATGACATGGCCGTCTTCTCGATGATCGCGGCAGATGTGGAAGCGGTCCGAGTCGCTGGTTGACCCGACGCTTGCCGGAGCCGTCGTGGGACGGCCCGTTGCCGGGCCGCTGGTGCGCGATCGGCACCAGCGGCCCGTCGGCTCACCCCTTCACCGCGCCCGCGGTGAGCCCCTCGGTCAGGAAGCGCTGCCCCAGGGCGTACATGATCACCACGGGGATGCTGACCAGCAGCGACGCCGCGGCGAGTTGTCCCTGCGGCACGACGTCTCCGGCGATCATGGATTGCATCCCCACCGGGAGCGTCTTGTACTCGTCCTTCGTGATGAACACGAAGGCGAAGAGGAACTCGTTCCAGGCGTTGGTCAGGGTGAAGAGCGCGACCGCCAGCAGCCCTGGCTTGGCCAGCGGCAGCACCACCCGGCCGAACGCCTGGATGCGGCTGCAACCGTCGACCAGGGCGGCCTCCTCCAACTCGATGGGGATCGACGAGAAGTACCCCACCAGCAGCCAGGTGGCGAACGGCAGTGTGAAGGTCGGGTACGTCACCACCAGGGACCACAACGAGTCGGTGAGCCGCGCGCCGATGAGCATCTGGTACAGCGGGATGAACAGCAGCGCGCCCGGCATCACGTAGGTGAGCAGCACCGTGACGGTGAAGCCCTGGGCCCCGCGGAACCGCAGCCGGGCCAGCGCGTAGCCCGCCAGGGCGGCGCAGACCAGTGCCACAGCGGTCGACGCCGCGGACACCAGCACTGTGTTGAGATACCAGCGGCCGAACGGTTGGTTGTCGAACAGGGCGCCGAACTGCTCAAGCGTCCACGGCGTCGGCCACAGGTCGTCGGTACGCATGACGACCTGGCCCTCGGACTTGAAGGCCGTGACGAAGATCCAGTACAGCGGGCCCAGCACGAAGAAGAGCAAGCCAGCCAGCGCGGCCCAGGAACCCACACCCGACACCACTGTCGACGAACGGCGACCACCTCGGGACTGGAGGGTCGAGACCACCCGGCCGACCCCCGCCGCGATCAGCAGGATCACAGCGAGGACCACCGCCGCCTTCCAGAAGATCTGCGGTGATGCCCAGAGCAGCAGACCGGTGACCAGTGCGGTGACGACCCACGGCAGCGCCCGCCGCGCCGTCCCGGCCCAGCGCTGTGCCCCGAGCCGCAGCGCTGTCCGGCGTCGCCGAGGCAGTTTGATGTTGGTGTCCTGACGCAACAACCGGACCAGGACGAAGACCAGCCCGCCGATGATCGGCAGCATGACGAGCGTGACCGCCGCGCCCGCGCCGTACTGCAGTTGCAGGATGGCCTTCGAGTAGGCGATGAGCACGTACGGCGCTGTCACGTCACCCGGGCCGCCCTGCGTCAGCAACCAGACGAGGTCGAAGTTGTTGAACGTCCAGATCGACGACAGGGTCACCGTCACGGTGATCACGTGGCGCAGTCCGGGCAGCGTCACGCTTCTGAACCGCTGCCACGCCGAGGCGCCGTCGATGGTCGCCGCCTCGTAGAGGTCCGCCGGGATGGCCTTCAACCCGGCGAGGAAACACACTGTGAAGAACGGCACCCCCTTCCAGACGTTGACGAGGATCACCGACGGCATGGCCAGCGACGGGTCGGACAGCCAGCCCGCGGGCCAGCTGTCGACAAGGTGCGCGCTGGCCAGCAGCGGCCCGATCCCGGTGGCGGTGAGCAGCGTGTTGACGCTGCCGAAGATCGGGTCGAGCAGCGCACGCCAGCTGAACGCCGTCACCACCGTCGGCACCACCCACGGCACCAGGAGCAGCCCGGCCAGCACGGCCCGCCCACGTCGGCGATGGTGCAGCAGCAGGGCGGCGGCCAACCCCAGCACGACCTTGAAAATCTCGGCGTACGCGGTGAATACGAACGAGTTCACCACGCCGGTGTGGAACTGGTCGTCGCCGACGAGCGCGAGGTAGTTGTCCAAACCGACGAAGACGGTGTCCTGCCCGTGCCGTTCCGTGGTGCTGGTGATGATCGACCGGGCGATCGGCACGAGGACGAGCCCACCGACCAGCACCGCCATCGGTGCCAGGAACAGGGCCGCGAGTCGCCAGTCGCGGCCCAGCCGCCGCTGGACAGCGGTGAGGGAGCCGGGCCCCGACGGCGAGGATTTCCTCGCCGCCGGGACCCGGGCAGGACGGACAGACCTCACTGCGGCAGCCCCTGCTGGTTGAAGATCTGCACCATCTTCGCGTGGGCGGCTGACACGGCCTGCGCCGGCGCGGTGCCCTGCACGACCTGCTGCATCATGTCGGTGAGCACGTAGGCCGACCCCACCGCCTGCTGGCCCGCGCTGGCCTTCTGCGGGAAGGTCAGGCCGTTCTTCGTGTTCAGCGGCAGCTTCAATTCAGTGATTCTGCGCAGCATGGGGAACGCCGGGTCGCCACTGGTGAAGAACGGGTCGGCGTCCCAGACCTTCTCCCAGGCGGGCATCACCAGGCCGGGCGCCTCCTTTGCCACCCCGAGCAGCGCGGGCGCGCTGACCAGGTACTGCGCCAGGAGCTTGGCGAGCGCCGGGTTCTTGGCGCCCTTGAAGACGACGAAGCCCTGTGACTGGCCGAGCAGCAGCGGATTGTCGGTCGCCGGGCCGATGCAGTCGGAGAACACGTGGGTGTTCGCGTGCACCGGGTTCTTCTTGGTCCTGGAGTCCGCGTACACGCTGAACTGGTTGCGGGTGTAGCCGAGGATCCCGGCGAGCCAGTTCTCGTTGTTGCTGGTGTCGGTCCAGCTCGCGATCCCCGGCGGCAACATCGGCTTGTACTTCGGGTTGGTGTAGATGTCGCCGAGGAAGGTCACCGCCTGCACCGTCTCCGGGGAGTTGAAGGTGACCTTCCGGCCGTCGTTGGCGGCGATCGACCCGCCGTAGGCGTTGATCAGCGCCTCGATCATGCCGTTGCCGTCACCGGACCGGTTCACCGTCATGCCCCAGCCGAACCGGCGCTTGGCCGGATCGGAGATCTCCAGGCACAGGTCCCGCAGCTCCTCCCAGCTGTAGATGTCCTTGGGGGTGATGCCCTTGTCCTGCATCCAGTCCTTGCGCAGGAACGACCCGATCCCGATGAAGTGGTACGGGATGGCGAACCACTTGCCGTCGAAGACGCAGAAGTTCTTGGCCTCGGCGCAGGGCTCGCCGTACTTGGCGGTCAGCGCCGTGACGACGTCCGTCACGTCCTCCAGGTCGCCCAGCGCCTGGAACTGGGCGACGAACCGCGAGTCGGTCATGAACGCCAGGTCACGGGCCACCCCGCCCTTGACCTCGGCGTCGATCTTGGCCACCACGTCACCGGCGTCGGCCTGGACCAGACTGTTCTCGATCTTCGTGCCGGTGGTGTCGGCGAACTTCTTGATCGAGCTGTCGAGGGCTTCGTTCGCCGCCGTCGAATACAGCTTCTGCGACAGCATGCCCATCGAGGAGCCCTTCATCGCCGCCGCGGCGTCGATCAGCTCCTGCGGAACCTCCGGCTGCACCCTGCTGGGCGGATCGGAGTCGCCACCGCACGCGGCCAGACCGGCCGCGCCGAGCACCCCAACCCCCATCCCCAGAAAGCCGCGCCGTGACCACCCCGACTTGTCCTCCATGGACACTCGCCTCCTTCATCTCCCCGCGCACGGCTGCACGCCGAAGGCACAGCTGGCGGACACCGCGACGGTTGTGTTCCAGTTGGTTTCTGCCGGCGACCACCGAGGGTCGCCCGTCGAGATCAGTGCGTCGGTGGGTCGCCACGGTGGTGAGCGGGCCCGCCCGTCACCGTGGGACGGCCACTGCCGCGCGCTTCGACGGAGCCACCCGAGACATGTCGGGTGCCGCTCGTCGGATGGCGCGACGGGGTCGAGGCGATCGGCGACCGGGCCGAGGCAGTAGCGCTGACGTTCCAGTTCGGTCGGGTCACGGGACCACCGCCGTTCGAGATTTCGAACTAGGTTCGATATACCGTATCGAGTGGTCGCGACGCTAGAACAGTGCGAAGAGCGATGTCAATGTTTCGATGTTGTTTCGAACCGAAAGCGGGAGGAGCCCTATCGAGGCTGCGCCCGGTAACCCATGCGAGCCGACAACGCGGCCGCCCCCTCGCGAACCAGCCCGGTCCACTCCACCTGCACCTGAGGCGTCCAACGGATGATCGGCGCGGACAGGCTCATCCCAGCGATGATGGCGCCGGTGTGGTCCCGGATCCCCGCGGCGACGCACCGCATCGCAGTGTCCGACTCACCGATGTCGACAGCGACGCCCTCCACCCGGACCCGGTCCAGATGTTCACGAAGAAGATCCGGATCGGTGATGCTGTCCGGCGTCATGCCCGGCAGAGGGTCCTTCAGCAGGACGGCGTCCAGGTCCGCCTCGTCGAGGGCCGACAGCAGCACCTTGCCCACGGCCGTGCAGTGGGCGGGCAGCCGCAGCCCGACCCCGGAAACCATCCGAACCGGGTGGGTGCTGTCGAACTTGACGAGGTAGATCACATCGGCGCCGTCGAGCACCGCCACATGAACCGCCTCGTCGCACGCGGCGGCCACGTCCCGTGCGACGCCCTGCGCCTCGCGTACCAGATCAAGCCGGCCCGCGAACGCCGCGCCCAACTGGAACAGCGGCATGCCGAGCCGATACTGCACGGGCTGACCCGGTATCGAGATCAGGTACGCGCGAGCCTCAAGCGTCACGAGCAACTCGTGGACGGTCGTGCGGGGCAGATCGAGTCGCTCCATCACCTGGCGGGCGGACAGTTGAGGGCAGTCCAGAAACAGTTCCAGGACGTCGAGTGCGCGGATGACCGCCGGTACCACACGGGGCATGTTCGAAAGTCCCTTCGCAGTGCCGGACCCGTGTCAACGATCTCCACACGAGCCAGCACCTGAAGAGGATATCTACGTCAGCCCGCGGCGCCAGGTGCCAACCTCGTCGTTGATCCCCTGCAACGCGCCCGGATTTCGGGGCGTTCAGGACCCGGTCGTCTGGAATCTGTGGAGCGCGGCCTCGGCCACCCGGGTGAGGTGTTCGGCGCCGTCGGGCTTGTTGCCCTCCGCCTGAACGACCACCAAGGTGGTGCCGGTCCGGACGAGGATGATGTCCCACTCCAGCGTGTCAGGACCCGATGTCGTGGCGTTGATGACGTGAAGGCTGTCATCGCCCAACTGCGGCCCGGCCGCGACCGCGAAGCGATAACTGCCGCCCTGGTCAGGCAGCACAACGGTCGGGCAACTGCCGATGAACGTCCGCAGGTCCGCCATCGCTCGCCGTGCACCGCCGTCGGTGTAGGTCCTGAGGACTTCCGTTCCCACCCACAGGTCGTCGGGACCCGCGTCGAAGCTGAGGGTGGCTGCGGCTGTCGCTGACGGAGTCCCGGTCAGCCGCCTCGCCGACAGCAGCGGGATCATGCTGCGCGAACACGACGCGTCGACGTCTGGACGTCGATCGCCAGCATCGAGTGCCATGGTGGTCGCGATGTCCACGGTGAAGCCGGGCGGTAGCGACTCCGGGGTCACCAGGCGTGCGGACAGCGCCGCGGAGTACCCGGGCCCGCCGGTCGCCGGAACTGCTGGCGGAGGTGACTTCGTGGCCGTCGCCGAATCCGTCGCCTGCTTTGTCGCGTCTGGGGATCGATCCGCTCCGGGAGCCGTCGGAGAACCGCAGGCGGTCACCATAGAGACGGTCGCCACCGCGACCAACCCACGCAGCAGAATCCTGTGCACCGGGCAGACTCCGCCTCTCGTCGAAAGGCGTCAGGCTACCAGCGCGACTTCAGCCGTCGGGCGGCGAATGTGGCCCACCGCGGCCGGTATGTGAGTGGGCCGCCAGGGATTCGAACCCTGAACCCCTCTGGTGCGGCGCTGTGCTGTCGTAGGCAGCAGCGCCGCCGCAAACGGCGAAATATGCTGTAGATCATGCACGGGTTCACTGACGTCGACCGCCAGTCAGACCCGAACTCGTGGGTCGACGTACTGGACCGCCTTACCGAGGAACCTTTCTACCGGGCATATCAGCAGCGGGTCCGTCAGCTGCTCCATCCGGCGCCCGGCCGTCGCTACGTTGATGTTGGCGCTGGCACAGGGGCAAGCGCAGCCCAGTTGAAAGATGAGCACGGGGTAAGCGTGGCGACCGTGGACTACGCACTGACCATGGCTGCTGCCAGGCAAGCCCGCGGCTTGACCCAAAGCACCGTCGCCGATGCCCATCACCTGCCGTTCCTCAGCGACTCATTCGATGGGGCCTGGGCCGATCGCACCCTGCAACACCTCGCCGATCCCCACGCCGCGATCAAGGAACTCATCAGGGTTGTCCGGCCGAATGGCCGCATCGTCCTCGCAGACCCCGACTACGACACTCAGGTACTTGACATCGCCGACCAAAGCTTGGCTCGGCGCGTGCTGAGATTTCGGGCTGACGTCCTCCTCCGCAACGGCACCCTGGCGCATCAACATGCCGGCCTTCTCGCCGCACACGGCCTGGTCGACGTCACCACCGAACCCCGAACGCTGCTGGTTCGGGACCCGACCGCCGTCGACAACGTCCTCGGCCTTCGCAGTTGGGCTGCCACAGCTGCTCAACGCGGCGCACTCGACCCGGCCGACGCTCGTGCGTTCGAAGACCAGTTTGACGACGCCGTCGTTGCACATCAGTTCACATACGCAGTCACGTTCTTTCTCACCGCCGCCACGGTCACCTGAGACGCAAGCACCCGCTGGAGACGTCAGAGATGATTTGGATCAGCCTGCCTGCTACGTCCTCGAAGTCGCCGAAGCCATTGACGGTCTGCCACAGGCCATCTGCCCGGTAATAGGCGCGCAACGGATCGACCTGCTCCTGGTAGGTCTCCTGTGAACGCGAGTACAAAAGCAATAGTTCCTGGCGTCGCTCGGCTTGCTGGGAGTCCAGTTCTATCCGATGTTCCACTCGGCGCTGCGCGGCGAGGCGACCTTGGTCCTCCGTCAGGGAAAGTTCGATCACTGCGTTGGGGGCATGGCCGCTCTGTGTCAGCAACTCAGCTTGGCGGATGTTGCGGGGGAAGTTGTACATCACCCAGCTACCGTCGACGTGGGTTAGGACCTCAGCGATGGCTCTGACCATTAGCTCATTCGGTACAAGATGTCCGGCCTGCATATACCGGTTCGCCTCTTTGCCCAGCGGAGTCTGCTGCTGCACGTGATCGCGGAAGACGTTGCCTGCGCTGACAACCTGTAGGCCGATGGCGTCCGCCAGAGCCCGCGCAGCGGAAGCCATGTCAACTACCGGCCCGGCGACGAGGACAACGCTGGGCATGTGTACTCCATGTTGATGACGCAGAAGCGCCAAGCTAGCAGCACACGGCACATCACGTGAGTTTGGACGTCGAGCGTCAGCCCGGATAGGCCATCACCATGGAGATCTACACGGTGGTCTCCTCGGCGGCCACCCATGCCGCCCTCAAGCGGCTGGGCAGCGCCCTGGACCGGTGATACCCGAGGCTCAAGCCGTTGGCCGGCACCAGACCGGTCCGTCGGTCCTCCTCGCTAGGGTGCTGCCCGTGGATCACGATGGTCGGACCTTGCCGACTCCTTTGTCCGAAGCTCATGAAGTCGGCTTCGACTACAGCGACGGCGACGGCGACGGCGTCGGCGTCGGCGTCGACTTCGAGCCGTACCCGCACTTCCTCGACTCGGGTGAGATTGCCGAGTGGTGGAGGGCGTGGACCGGAAACGCGGAGCTGGACGGTTCCGAGTTCCGGGTCTTCGGACAGGACGGCACCGGAGGCCTCGCCGCGTTCTGGCTGGTGCGTCATGGTGAGCCGATCGAGCAGCAGCCGGTGGTGTTTCTCGGTTCGGAGGGCGAAACGGGGGTCGTGGCGCAAACCCTGTGGGACTACCTGTGGCTCGTCGCCGACGGTTTCGGTCCGTGGGAAGCGACGGCCTATCCCAATCACGAACACGAGCCCCGTACGGATGCCCGCCTCGCGGAGATCGCCCAACGCTGGGCACCGTCGCGTCGCAGGTCGGCGGATGACGTCATTACCGCAGCGGGGGAAGAGTTCCCTGGCTTTGATGAGCTGATCGGCTCACTCTGCCGGTAGTTGGCGTGAGGGGTGCTCGACAAGATTGGGACCGACGAGAGCCCACTGCTGTGCCGAGCCGTGCTGACAAAGACAGCGACCCCGTAGAGGGCCGCTGAGCTGGAACGGAGTGGGCCGCCAGGGACTCGAACCCTGAACCTATGGATTAAAAGTCCACAGCTCTGCCATTGAGCTAGCGGCCCGCGCGCTCAGGTTACCCGACCCTCTGCGGCCCGGCTGATGTCCGCCCCCGGTCCGGTGGAGCGATGCCGGTCTACGCCCGCGTCGCATGACATCCGTAGACGATGCAGGGCCGAGCGACCCGCTGGCGCGTCGGCCTGACAGCTCCGGCAAACTTCCGCACTGCTCGGTCACCGGTATAGCTTCATCACCGTTATATTGAGGCCATGGCCACACCCACGCCGCTGCGGGAACCCACCTTCTTGATCCTCACCGCGCTCGCGCGGGAACCCATGCACGGCTACGGCATCACCAGCGACGTCGCGGCCCTCTCCGGTGGGCGGTTGGCGCTGCGGCCCGGCACCCTCTACGGCGCACTCGACCGCCTCGCCGACGAAGGGCTGGTCGAGCGGGACCGCGAGGAGGTCGTCGAGGGTCGGCTGCGCCGCTACTACCGGCTCACCGAAGTTGGCCGCTCCGTGCTCACCGCTGAGACCGAACGACTGCGCCGCAACGTCGAGGCCGCGACGCAGCGGTTACGTGCTCGACCTGCGGTCACCAGCACCGCCGGCGGCACCTCACGCGGCCCTCTGACGGCCGCCCGCCCCATCCTTCGACCGACCGGAGGCCCGGCATGAACCAGCCCAACCCCGCGCAGGATCAGGCCGGGTCGCCGCTGGAGTCCCGCTACCGGCGGCTGCTGTGGGCCTACCCGGGTGACTACCAGGCTGAGCGGGGCGACGAGATCGTCGGGACGTACCTCGACACCGTCGATCCGGGGCGGCGCTGGCCATCCCCACACGACGCCGTCGACCTGCTCGGCGCCGGGCTCCGGGAGCGACTGCGCGGGTACGGCGCTCTCGGGCTGGTTGCGGCTCTCCCGCTGGCCGCGACCGCCGCGCTGAACACCCTGGTCGCGGTCTCCGTTTTCCTGCTCCTGCAGGTCGAGTTCGAAGATCCCCGTTTCGCCGGGCTGGATCCGGTCGGCCCGTTCCAGACCCTCGGGGCCGTGATCTGGCTGGGCTGGCTGCTCGTCGCCGTCACCGCCACGGCGCTGCCCGGGGCCTGGGCCCGCTCTGTCGCGGCCGGCGGTCTCCTGCTGACCGTCGTCGTGCCGTCCGTGGCCGCCGTCACCGGGCGGCCGGGGCCACCGCTGTTCGTGCTGGTTCCCGCCGTCGCGCTCGGCCTGGCCACGCTCGCGCTGCCCTCCCATCCCGGCTGGGTGGCGCGTGGCCTGCCGCCGCTCACTGCCGGTTGTGTGACGGTCGCATCGGTGGCTTTCAGCGCCGCCGAGAACGGCGGGAACATGTTCACCTCGTACGGCTCGACCCCCGAACTGTTGGCGATGGTCGGGGGGTTGATGTTCGCGCTGGTCCTGCTCGTCGGCCTCGGTGGCGCCCTGCGAGCGGACGACTCCGGCCTCTGGGCGACGGTGCTGCTCGCCACCCCGGCCGCCCTGTTCGGCGCCAACCAGCTCAGCCAAGGGATCTGGGGCAGCCAGGGAGGTGGACCGACCTCGGCGGCCTACGCCACCACGACCGGGTCGATCCTTCTTGTCGGCGCGGCGCTGCTGGCAGCGGCCCTCGCCGGCCAGGCCGCACGACACCAGACCGTACGTCGGCGGATGCTCGACGACGCCTGCCCGACCTGCGGACACCGTTCGACCGCTACGGCACGGGCCTGACGTCGGGCGGGACCCAGGTGGCGGGACTCGGGATCCCGGTAGTCGGGCTGTCCTGGGCGCGCGGATGCCGCGATTTTCAGGAAGTCGAGTGGATCAACCGGCGGGGCGGGCCGCCGCGCTGGTGGGTGGTTGAGCTGCTGCTGGGCGGGTACGGGGTCGGGCATGCGGATCGTGGTGGTGGGGGCGAGCGGCAACGTCGGTACGGCGCTGCTGCGGCGGCTGCGCCGGGAGCGTGGCGTTGAGCTGGCCGGTGTCGTTCGACGGTTGCCCGGCCCGGATGCCGGCGAGCCGTACGACCAGGTGGAGTGGCACTCCTGCGACATCGGCGCGCCGGGCGCGGCCGGGCAACTCGCCGAGGTGTTCGCGGGTGCGGACGCGGTGGTGCACCTGGCCTGGCAGATCCAGCCCAGCCATGACCAGCGGGTGCTGCGCCGGACCAACGTCGAGGGCAGCCGGGCGGTGATCAACGCGGTGGTCCAGGCCGGCGTGCCGGCCCTGGTGTACGCCTCGTCGGTCGGCACCTACGCCCCCGGCCCGAAGGACCACCCGATCAGTGAGCGCTGGCCGGCCACCGGTGTGCCCGGTTCGTCGTACAGCGAGCACAAGGCGGAGGTGGAGGCGCTGCTGGATGGGCTCGAACGGGATCACCCGACGCTGCGGGTGGTACGGATGCGCCCCGGGTTGATCTTCCAGCGGGCCGCCGGTGCGGAGATCACGCGTTACTTCCTCGGCCCGTTGGCGCCGGTGCGGCTGCTGCGCTTCGGCCGGATCCCGCTGGTGCCGACGAACCGCCGGTTGCGAATGCAGGCGGTGCACGCCGATGACGTGGCTGACGCGTACGCGCGGGCGGTGTTGGGTGATGCGCGCGGTGCCTTCAACGTCGCCGCGGACCCGGTGCTCACTCCGGAGCTGGTGGCCCGGCACTTCCATGGTTGGACGGTGCCGGTCGCCGCGCCGGTGCTGCGGGCGGCGGCGGCGTTGACCTGGCGGGCGCGGCTGCAACCGGTCGACGCGGGCTGGGTGGAGCTGGGTCTGAACGCCCCGCTGATGTCCAGCGAGCGCGCGGAGACCGAGTTGGGCTGGCAGCCCAGGATCAGCGCGCTGACGGCGCTCAAGGAACTCTTCGCCGGCATGGCCGACGGCGACCACACGTCAAGCCCTCCGATGTCCGGCGCACCGAACCTGCCCGGCCGCCCAGCCGCCCTCCTCCACGCCCGCCCCCCAGGCGAAGGAAACCCCTACTGACCCCACCCACCCCACCCACCCCTCAGCTCGTTGATCAAGAGCTTTCGGTCAGAGAACGCCGCCCCGATGACCGAAACCTCTTGATCACCGGCGCCGGGGCCACGGGGGCGGGGCGGGCCACGGGGGCGGGGTTGGGTTAGGAGAGCTTGGAGTTGGTTACGGTGGGGGTGCGGGCGCCCAGGAAGAAGATGCCGGGGAAGCCACGGGTCTCGAACTTGGCGCTGGGGTTGCGGCGCAGGGTCGAGTTTTCGATCCTCATCGTGCCGGTGCGGTTGTTGCTCACGAAGAAGACCGCGCCGCCGCCCTCGTTGGCCTTGTTGTTCTCGATGATCGTGCCGGCGATCCGTACGGTGAACTCGTTGCCGTCGCAGTAGATCGCGCCGCCACTGCCGCCGCCGGGCGTACCGGACTTGGCCGGGTTGGCGCCGCTGCCGATCGCCTCGTTGTTCCTGAGCAGGCTGTTCAGCACCACCCACGACACACCGATGCTGCTCAGCGCCCCTCCGTTGGAGCAGGAGCCGCCGTCGAAGGTGCTGCCCACCACGTACACCGGCTTGTTCTCGTACTGGCTGAGCACCCGGACGGCTGCGCCACCCAGGTCGGGGCCGGTGCGGTCGCAGCGGTTGCGGACGAAGCGCGAGTTGACCACCTTCAGCCGCCCGCCGCGTACGAAGATCGCCCCACCGCCGCCGCCCTCGGCCTTCTCGCCCGTGGAGTTGCCGTCGGCGAAGGTGAGGTTCTGCACGGTGAGCTGCGGGTGATCCTGGTTCTGGCAGTGCGAGGTGGTGAAGCCCTGGGCCTCGTCGCAGGTGTTCATGTAGAGGATGCGGCGCTGCCCCTGGCCGCTCAGCGTGACGGTGCCGCCGCCGTCCAGCACGATCTTCGGCCCGTTGGCGTTGCGAACCTTGGCGGTGGCGGCCATCTTGATCGTCACCGGGGCCGGTCCACAGTTGAACGTGATGACTCCGCCGGCCGCGACGGCCTTCACCACCGCCGCGGAGGTGCAACTCGCCGGGGTGCCCGTGCCGATTCTCCGCGTCGGCTTCGAGGTGTCCACCGCTCGCGCCTCGGCCGGCACGGTGGCCCTGCCGTTCGGGTTGCCGGCGGCGAGCACCTTGTTGGCGGGCTTCGGGCTGGCGCTGGCCCCCGGGCCGCCGAGGCCGTCGCGAGCCCCCGGTGCCTCACCCTGACCGCCGGTGGGCAGGGCCGTCGGCGAGGCGGTCGAGCCGGCCTCGAAGGTGGGGGCCGGGTCGTTGGGCGCGCAGGCGGGCAGGGTCGCGGTGGCGACACCGAGGACGAGGAGAGCGGCAAGCGACGTCATGCGCACCCCGTGATGCTAGGAGCCGTGACGGCGTCGCGACGAATCCGCCGGGCCGGTTTAATGCACCGCTAAGACGCCGTCATCAGGTGTGGGAGAGGGCGAAGGCGGTCAGGAAGCCGGCGACGGTGATCAGACCGACCAGCAGGTGCGCGTTCTCGAACGCCTCCGGGACCATGGTGTCGGTGATCATGGCGAGGATCGCGCCGGCGGCCAACGCGGTGATGGCGGCCAGCACCTCCGGCGGCGCGCCCCCCAGCAGCGTGTTGCCGACCAGCGCGGCGACGCCACTGATCAGCGCGATCCCGGTCCAGAGCAGGAACACGTACCGTCGGGTGCGGCCGGCCTGGCGCATGCCGGCGGCGCTGGACAGCCCCTCCGGGACGTTGCTGAGGAACACCGCCGCCACCGTGACCAGGCTGACCGCGCCGCCGCCGAGCAGGCTGGCGCCGATCACGACCGATTCCGGTACGCCGTCGAGCAGCGCGCCGACGGCGAGCGCCGAGCCGGAACCAGGCTGCTCGCTCTCGGAGGGTTGCTGGTCGCCGGACCGTTTCCGGTGCCGGGCGCCGTGCCGGGCGAGAGCCAGGTTGGCCACTGTGTAGACCACCGCGCCGGCGGCAGCGCCGAGAGCGGTGGGCAGGAGCCCGCCCTGCGCGTGCGCCTCGGCGATCAACTCGAACGACACGGCGGAGAGCAGCACCCCAGCGCCGAACGCCATGATCGACGCGATGAGGCGCTGCGGCACCCGGGCGAACCAGCCGACCGCCGCCCCGACCAGCAGAGCCGACCCGGCCAGCAACCCCCATCCACCCGCCTGTAACCACTCCGGCATTCGCGGGACCGTACCCACGCTCGCCGAGGCGACAAACCCGTTTGTGAGGAGGGCTCAGAAGTCGGCGAAGAGATACGGCACCCGGCGGGGGAAGAGGCCGCGCAACTCCGTGGCGGCGTCCACCGGCACCTCGCCCAGACCGCGCAGTGGCAGCTCGGCCGGGTCCAGCACCCCGTACGCGAGGGCGGAGAGACCGGCTGCGGTGAGCGTGGCGGTCGGCGCGCGGCCGGTGGTGTCGTCGACCAACTCCAACGCCCCGGTCGTGCCGTCGAGCAGGTGGCTGCCGGCCAACCAGCGGTCCCCGGTCAGCTCGATCCGCACCCGGCCCGGACCCGCGGGCAGCCCGCTCAACGCGTCCAGCGACAGCAGCCGGGCCATCGGCGCGGACGCGCCCGGCACCTGGGTACGGGCCTCGACGTGCACGTCCAGGTCGGTCAGCCACAGCTCGGGCAACTCGTCCGGCGGAACCTGAACGGTGATCCGCTGGATCTGGTCGACGTGCCGGGCGAAGAACTGCAACAGCAGCGCCCGCGCGAGCGGGTCGGTGACCAGCAGCTCGTTGCCGTGCAGCGTGCCGCCGTAATCGTCGATCCGGTACGTCACCGCGCCGGTGACCTCCCCACCGACCCGGGCGGTGAGCAGCCAGTACTCGTCACGGTCACGCATTCCGACCGCCCGGTAGTCCGGGAAGATCGCGAAGCCGTGTCGTTCCTGGAGGTTGCGTTCGGTGAACGCCCGCCACGCCGGATAGCCGGCGGCTACGCGTTCCCAGCCGACCTCACCGGGCAGGTCCACCCGGAGCAGCGAACCCAGGTTGGCCGGGGCGAAGGTGACCCGGCGCGGCTTGGGCAGCCCGATGTAGCCGAACCGGGCGTAGAAGCTGGGCCGGAACGGATAGAGCGCGCTGAGCGGATGACCCTCGTCGCGCATCTCGTCGAGGAGTTGGTGCAGCAACGTCCGGACGTGCCCCTGCCGGCGGGCCAGCGGATGGGTCGCCACCCCGGCGACACCGGCCATCGGCAGCACCACCCCGCGCAGGTTCTGTCGCATCGGGATGGCCGAGACGGCGGCCAACGTGGTGCCGTCCTCCTCGGCGATCAACGTCCGGTTGCCCTGGTTGTAGGGCAGGTAGTCGCGGAACTCCGCCGTCCGGGCGGTGCTGAGCGGCGAGGACTCGAAGGCGTACGCGGCAAGCGGAAAGCTGGTGGTGAGACGGTCGTCGTCGGTCACCCGGCGAATGGTCATTCGCCTATCTCAACCCGCCGCGCGGGTCACAGCAACCGGATTGGCCCGATCCACGGTCGGCCGGGCGTCAGCCGACCGGCAGGTGCCGCAGGTGGCGACGGCGGCGCAGGCGGACGCTGGCCACCGCGGCCACGCCCAGAGCCAGCAGGGCGGTGACGGCGACCCCGTGCAGCAGGCCACGGGAGAAATAGCCCTGGTCGGTGTTGTCGACCGTCCAGGTGGCGATCTCCCGGCTCGACCAGAACGGCGTCAACCTCGCCCCCGACCCGGCCGGGTCGATCAGCATCTGCACCGTCACCACAGTGAGCAGCAGCAGCGTGCCCTCCAACTCGCGGGGCAGCAGCGCGCCGATCAGCATTCCGAACGGCGCCGCCACCGCGACGGAACAGAGCAGCGCCGCCGCCAGGCCGCCGTACCGCAGGTCCGCGCCGTCGATCATCGGGAGCAGGAAGAAGGGTACGGAGATGACCAGTCCCACCGTCCACAGGCCGAGCATCCGACCGAGATAGAGATGGTGCGGGCGGTAGCCGGCCAGCCGCAGCCTCGGCTCCAGCTCGCGGGCCGCGGTCGTGGCGAACAGCGCGGCGGTGCTCACCGCCCAGCCCACACCGAGCAGCAGCGAGCGAACCGACTGCCCGAGGTAGGCGTCCCGCCGGATCAGGTAGAAGGTCAACGGCATCAACAACAACAGCAGGAGTACGCCTCGACGCCGCAGCAGCTCCCGCAGGGTCATCTCGGCGACGGTGACGAGCCGGTTCACGGGCGGCCTCCCTGGATGCCGGGCGCGTGCCACCCGGACTCGTGTGCCGGGGTCAGGTCGAGCACGATGTCCACCCGGTCGAGTTGGTTGAGCAGGTGGGTCACCACGACGATGGCCGTGCCGGCGTCGCGCAACCTGCTGAGCTGGTCCCAGAAGTTGACGTACGTGCCCTGGTCGAAGCCCTGGTACGGCTCGTCGAGCAGCAGCACGTCGGGGGCGCTGAGCGTGGACATGGTCAGGTTGAGCTTCTGTCGGGTGCCGCCGGACAGGTGGCGGGCCTGCACGTCGCCGCCCGCTTCCCAGCCGAGCTGCCGGGCCGCCGCCCGACCGGCGCGGCGGGCCGGGCCACGGGCCACACCCTGACCGGCGCCGACCAGCACGAAGTGCTCGTCGGCGAGCAGGAAGTCGGCGGTCCCGCCGGACTGCGGGCAGTAGCCGAGCCGCCCGGAGACGGTCACCTCACCGGCGTCCGGTGACATGAGGCCGGCGCAGATCCGGAGGAAGGTGCTCTTGCCGCAGCCGTTCGCGCCGACGACGGCGGCGATCTGTCCGGCCCGGACGGTGAGCGTGGCGTCGCGCAGCACGGTTCGCCGTCCGTACCGCTTGGTGATGCCTGCCGCGTGCAGCCGGACCGGCCCGGGGCGCGGTCCGGGCGCGGTGCCGATGCTCTCCACGACAGCGCCCGCGTACTGCTGGGGTGGGCCGAAGACGACCCAGGGGTCGCCGCCGCCCTCGCGTAGGTGCGTGGCGGCCTCGGCGACCACGTGCCGTGCGGCGTCCGCCGCGACCCGGCGCTGGTGCAGCTCGGCTGTGAGGGTACGCAGCCAATCGTCGGCGTTCACCGGGTGACCCCCTTCGTGACGATGTCGTTCACCGGCCGGACGAAGGCGAGCCAGGCGCTGCCGCCGGCGTGGAGCGCCGCGTGCCCGTCGTCGGTGAGCCGGTAGTACTTGCGGGCCGGTCCGGCGTTGCCCTCCCGCCACTGCGCCGTCACCAGGCCGGTCTTCTGTAGGCGCAGCAGCACCGGGTAGAGCGTGCCGCCCTGGATCGGCCCGACGCCCGCCGCGTCGAGTGCCTGGGCGAGTTGGTAGCCGTAGGACTCGCCTTTGGACAGCAGGGCCAGGACGCAGATGTCGAGCACCCCTCGCAGCCACTGCCCGCGCCGGTCGGAATCCACGCGTCGGACAGTAGCGGCGCTAGCTAGATGGCACAACCACCTACTGTGGCAGCGGTACCCGAACCAGTCGGTTCGGGTGAGCCGCCGAGGGAGCCGTACGGGTCAGCGGGCGACGACGTCGGAGACCACGACTGTGACGTTGTCCGGTGCGCCGGCGTGGTGAGCCAGCTTCACCAACTGCTCACCGCACTGCTGGCGGTCGGCGTACATGCCCAGGGCCGCGGCGATGGCCTCGTCCTCGACGTAGTCGGAGAGCCCGTCGCTGCACAGCAGCAGCCGGTCACCGGCGACCACGGTGAGCACCCCGACCGCCGGTGGGGTGTCGGCACCCTGCACGGCCCGGGTCACCAGGGACCGCTGCGGGTGGTGGCGGGCCTGCTCGGGAGAGAGGGTCCCCTGATCGACAAGCGCCTGCACGAACGTGTCGTCCCGGGTGAGCTGGGTCAGCTCCCCCTCGCGCAGCAGGTAGCAGCGGGAGTCGCCCACCTGGGCCAGCACCAGCGTCTCCCCGGCCAGCAGCGCCGCGGTGAGCGTCGTACCCATGCCGTCCCGGCTCGGGTCGACGGTGATGGCGGCGTGGATGCGCTGGTTGGCGGTGCTGACCACGGCACGCAGCGCGTCGGCGGCGCCGTCGGGGTCGGTGGGGGGAGCCAGCTCGTCCAGGATCCGGATCACGATCTCGCTCGCCACCTCGCCCGCAGGCAGCCCACCCATGCCGTCGGCGACCGCGATCAGGCGGTCACCGGCGAGGGCGGAGTCCTCGTTGTTGGTGCGCACCAAGCCGATGTCGTTGAGGATGACCGAGCGGAGGATCAGCGTCATGGGGTCAAGCTTGCCAAGAACAACCGGCATTCGTCTCTACGCCTCCTACCTAGGTCGAGAAATGATTGCGATTATCGTCGACGAGGTCGACGGTCCGTGACCGATCGGCGCGGTCTCAGCGGCGCGGATAGCGCAGCAGCAGGCTCGCGGCGACCTCCTCGTCGCCCACCGCCGCGTAGCTGTGTGGCACGTCCGACACCCAGCGGAGGTGGCCACCGGCCGTGGCCGTCAGCGGTGCGTCGGCCGGCCCGGCGCGCAGCACCCCGGCGAACACGGTGACGTGCTCGGTGACTCCCGCCGGGTGGGCGGGGGAGAGCTGGCCCGGCCCGGGCGCGACCCGCATCCGGTACAGCTCGTAGGTCGCGTCGGTGTCGGTGAAGACCTCCAGCAGGGTGGCGGTGACCGCGGTGCCGTGCACGGTGGGCCCGGCGGCGGGCTCCGCCAGCACCGCCGTCAGCGGTACGCCGAGCTGCGCGGTGACCGCCCAGAGCGTCTCCAGGGTCGGGTTGCGGGTGCCGTGCTCCAGGCCGGAGAGGGTGGCCTTTCCGACACCGGCGAGCCGGGCGAGTGTGGACAGCGACATCCCCTGCTCCTCGCGCAGGGCGCGGACGCGGCGCCCGACGACGGCGGGATCCACGTCGAGGCCCGGGCGCGGGGCTGGTGGTGGGTGCGGCACCCGGCTATCGTGCTACACGCTTCCGTTCCGTAAACGGAACAGTCGGGAGGGGTGTGGTGGCCGGACGCGTGCAACCGGTGCTGGCCGGCGTGGTGACCGCGCTGGTGGGCTTCGCCAGCTCGTTCACCGTCGTGCTGGCCGGGCTCCGAGCGGCAGGCGCGTCGGACGCACAGGCCGCCTCCGGCCTGCTCGCTCTCTGCGTGGCATGTGGGTTCGCCGCCGCCTGGCTGGGCTGGCGGTACCGGATACCGATGAGCGTGGCCTGGTCCACTCCGGGCGCGGCGCTGCTGGTGGCGACCGGGCCGCCGCCGGGAGGATGGCCGGTAGCGGTGGGCGCCTTCCTCGTCTCCGGTGTGCTGATCGTCGCGGCCGGGTTGTTCCCGCCGCTCGGCCGTGCGGTAGCCGCCATCCCCAAGCCGGTGGCCGGCGCCATGCTCGCCGGGGTGCTGTTGCCGCTGTGCACCGCCCCGGTCCGCGCGTTGGTCGAGCTGCCGGTGGTGGCCGGATCGGTGGTGGTCGGTTGGCTGCTGCTGCACCGGTTCGTCCGACGCTGGGCGGTGCCCGGTGCGCTGGTGGTGGCCGTGGCGGCGATCGCACTGACCGCACCGCCGACCGGCCTTACCGGTGCCGCGCTGATCCCGTCGGTCACGCTGACCGCGCCAGCCTGGAACGCGTCCGCGCTCGTCGGAGTGGCGCTGCCGTTGTTCCTGGTCACCATGGCCGCGCAGAACGTGCCCGGCATGGCGGTGCTGGTCGGCTACGGCTACCGGCCGCCGTTCGGCGCCGCACTGCGGACCACCGGCCTGGCCAGTCTGCTCGCCGCTCCGGCCGGTGGGCACGCGGTGAACCTCGCGGCGATCACCGCCGCGCTGGCCGCCGGCCCCGACGCGCACCCCGACCCGGAGCGCCGATGGATCGCCTCGGTCACCGCAGGTGTCGGGCTGGCCGTGCTCGGACTGGGTGCCGGCGTGGCCACCACGCTGGTGGCTGTCGCCCCACCGATCCTCATCGAGGCGGTCGCCGGGCTGGCGCTGCTGGGCGCCCTCGCCACCGCGCTCGCTGCGGCGGTGACCGACCCGGCGACCCGGGAAGCCGCCGTGGTCACCTTCGTGGTGACCGCGTCCGGGGTGACGCTGATCGGCGTGGGCGGCGCGTTCTGGGGCCTGGTCGCGGGCTGCCTGATGCTGCTTCTCTTCCACCGCCGCCAACCCGCCCCGGCCGCGCCCGCCTCCGCCGCCCCGGACGGGCCCGCCTCCGCCGCCCCGGCCGCGCCCGCTCCCGCCGCCCCGGCC
>NZ_JBEYSL010000018.1:0-30243 GCF_040642735.1 Micromonospora sp. NPDC047753
CGCTGCCTCCGGCGGAGCCGACCGAGTAGGTCGCAGAGCGGTTCGGAACGCCCCCGGCGGACTGTCGCCGGGGGCGTTCGCGGTTCATTCGACCGAAAACACTCCGACTCGACCACCCCACACTTTGTGTAACTTCTTGCATACTCCTCGTAGACGGGTGGGGGTGCGGGTGAAGCGGGGCGGGCAGCTGGCCGAGGGCGCGCGCGGGTGGGGCCGACGCGACCTGCTGCGCCGTGGCCTGCTGGTGGTGGGCGGTGTGGCCATCGGCGCGGGGACCTCCGAGGCGTGGTGGATCACCCATCGCCGGATGCCGATCGCCGGCGGCCCCGCCAGCGCCACCCTCGGCAACGGCCAACAGGATGTCGGCTCCGGCGCGGTGGACGTCGTCTGGTCCGGGCGGACCAGCCAGCGCCTGGTGGCCCTCACCTTCGACGACGGGCCGGCACCACAGTGGACTCCCATGGTGCTCGACACACTGGCCCAGCACCGGGTGCCGGCCACCTTCTTCATGGTCGGGGCGCAGGTCCGTCGACACGCCGACGTCGTCCGCGACCGGCTCGCCGGGCACGAGGTGGGCAACCACAGCTGGGAACACCGGGACCTGGCCGAACTGGACGCCGCCGAGGCGTACGACGACCTGCGCCGTAGCCACGACGCGATCGCCGACCTGACCGGGGTGCCGCCGGCGCTCCTCCGCCCGCCGTACGGCCACCTGGGCGGGGCGGTGCTGCACGCGGCGGCCCGGCTGGACTATCGGCTGGTGCTCTGGTCGTTGCAGATGGTGGAGCGCCAGTTCCCCGACGATCCGGCCGGTCACGCCCAACGGATCGTGGCCGAGGTTCGACCGGGAACGATCGTGCTCGGCCACGATGTGGGGGCGCACCGGCGGCTGGTCGCACTGCGGGGTCTGACCGACATGATCAACGGGCTACGGTCGCGTGGTTACACCTTCGTCACGGTTTCGGCGCTGCTGGGAGCGGGTGTGGGTATGACACCGACCAGGTAGGGTCGCGCTCCGTGGCGTCCACCCTCTCGGTTCTGACCGGCAATCGGAGCTTCCGCAACCTCTTCCTCGCCGAGCTTGTGGTCTTCGGCGCCGACTGGTTCGTCATGGTGCCGCTGCTGGTGCTGCTGCCGCACCTGACCGGCAGCGGCGTCTGGGGCGCGCTGGTGTTGGCCGTGGACACCGGCATCGTGGCGTTGCTGCTGCCGTACACCGGCACCATCGCCGACCGCTTCGACCGCCGAAAGATCATGATCGCGGCGAACGTGGCCGCGCTGGCGGGCGTGTTGCTGCTGCTCGGCGTGCGGAACGCCGGAACCGCGTGGCTGGCGCTGGTCGCCATTGGAGTGGTGGCGGTCGCCAAGGCGTTCTACTCGCCGGCCGCCCAGGCCGCGCTGCCCAACGTGCTGGAGCCCCACGAACTCGCCGCTGGCAACGCCGTCGCCGGCTCGGCCTGGGGCACCATGACCGTGGTCGGTGCGTCGCTCGGTGGCGTGCTCAGCACCGCTGCCGGCCCGTACGTCTGCTTCTGGGTTGCGGCGGTGGGCCTGGCGGCGGCCGCGGCCCTCGCCACCCGGATCCGTCGGCCGTTGCAGGCGCCCCGGGACGCCGACCAACCGGCCCAGCGAACCTGGTCGGCGGTCCGCGAGGCGCTCGGCTACATCGGTCACCGCCCCCGGGTGCTCGCGCTGGTCACCGTCAAGTCCGCGGTGGGCCTGGGCAACGGCGTGCTGACAGTGTTTCCGCTGCTGGCCGGCGTGTACGGTGTCGGCCCGCTCGGCGCCGGCCTGCTCTTCGCCGTACGTGGCGCGGGAGCGTTGGTGGGGCCGATCCTGATGCGCCGGGTGTTGACCAACCGGGCCTGGCTGCTGCCCGGGCTCGCGCTGTCCATGTCGCTCTACGGCCTGTCCTACCTGGGCACCTCGGTGGTGCGATGGTTTCCGCTGGTGCTGCTGCTGGTCTTCGTGGCGCACTTCGCGGGTGGCAGCAACTGGGTGATGTCGAACTTCGCCCTTCAGGGTGAAGTCCCGGACCGGTTGCGGGGCCGCGTCTTCGCCACCGACATGATGCTGGCGACGCTGGCGATCTCGGTGAGTCAACTGGCGGTGGCCCTGGTGGTGGACTCGGTCGACGAACGGGTGGTGCTCGCCGGCTGCGGTCTGATCACCCTCGTGTACGCGGTCGGCTGGCGGATCGCCACCCGCCGGCTGTCGCTCACCGATCCGGCCGTCGAGCCGGTCCCGGACCCGGCCGGCTGAACTCGACGGTCCCAGGCAGCGGGTGCGGGACCGGTTCGTCGGTCCCGAGCCCTAGCATGGGCGCGTGCCGACGAACTTCACCGCCGAGCCGGTCCGGGTCCGCGTCCCGGCGACCAGCGCCAACCTGGGCCCGGGCTTCGACGCGCTGGGTCTCGCCCTCGGGCTCTACGACGACGTGGCCGCCGAGGTCGCCTCGGGCGGTGTCCGGGTGACAGTGAGCGGGCAGGGCGCCGGTGAGCTACCCGACGACGACCGGCACCTGGTGGTGCGGGCCATGCGCGCCGCGTTCGACGTGCTCGGGGCCCACCCCGCGGGGCTCAGCGTGGAGTGCGTCAACCGGATCCCGCAGGCACGTGGGCTGGGCTCCTCGTCCGCCGCGATCGTCGCCGGGGTGTTGCTGGCCCGTGCCCTGGTCGTCGATGGGGAGCAGCGCCTCGACGACGCCGGCGCGCTGCGACTGGCAGCCGAGATCGAGGGCCACCCCGACAATGTGGCACCGTGCCTGCTCGGCGGTTTCACTGTGGCCTGGTCCGAGCCGAGCGGCGCACGGGCGGTTTCGCTGCCGGTCGCCGCAGCGGTGCGGCCCACTGTTTTCGTTCCGGCGGAACGCGGTTTGACCGCGACCGCACGGGCGGCCCTGCCGGCAACCGTGCCGCACGGTGACGCCGCGTTGACCGCCGGGCGGGCAGCGCTGCTGGTGCACGCGCTCACCACGGACCCGACCCTGCTGCTGCCGGCGACCGTCGACCGACTCCATCAGGATTACCGCGCAGCCGGGATGCCAGACACGTCTGCCCTGGTCAGCGCGTTGCGTGCGGCCGATGTGGCAGCTGTGGTCAGTGGGGCGGGGCCGACTGTGCTGGCGCTCAGTCAGCCTCCGGCGGGCTTCCCAGTGGGAACAGACTGGGAGATCTGGCAGTTACCGATAGACGTCAGCGGCGCGCGGGTCGCACGGGGTAGACTTGGACACGCCGAGCGGGACCCTGTTGCCGCAGGTCGGAAGAGTTGATTACGCTCTAGACCTAGCACAGCCGCGAAGCACGCGATCTCCTGCGGGGCGGCGCACCCCCGAAGCTCTCGGCGGTCAGCCCGTCTACCCCTGCCAAAGGCCCACGCCGCACCGCAGTTTCCACAGGTCGCCGCAGACGGCGAGACCTGCTCACCGACGTTGGTGAGTCGGGATACCGACCGGCTGCTGTGTCACAGACTCCCGCGACGCGTCCTTGCGAGGCGGGTGCACCGAGGCCGCCCGGCCACCTGAGCTCCGACTCCGGGCAGTCCCGGCCTATCGAGGGAAGGAATCCATTGAGCGACACCACCGACGTGACGTCGGATGTTTCCAACGTCGCTGGCGATGCCACCGCAGCCGCTCCCGCCCGTCGTCGGCGTAGCGGCACCGGTCTGTCGGCGATGCTGCTGCCAGAGCTGCAGAGCCTGGCTGCGTCGCTCGGCATCTCCGGCACGGCTCGCATGCGCAAGGGCGAGCTGATCGCCGCGATTTCCGAGCGGCAGGGCGGCAACGCCGCCGGGACCCCTCGACCACGGGCCGAGGTCGCGGCCGCGGCCGCCCCGACCCGTGAGGGAGTGCGCGCCGAGGTGCGGGAGACCGCCGACCGGCCGGCAGCCGAAGGACGCGGTGCCGAGCAGGCGCCGGCCGAGCCGGCCGCCGAGACCGAGGGCCGTAGCCGCACCCGGCGGAGCCGGACCGCAACGGCGGAGGCCCGTACCACCGAGGCTCGCCCCGCTGAGGCGCGGGCGACCGAGGCGCGGGCGACCGAGGCACGGACGACCGAGCCGCGTAGCGACGAGGCGGAAGCCGGCGAGCGGGCCGAGCGTGGCGAGAACCGCCGCGACCGGGCCGAGCGTCCGGAGCGCGCCGAGCGTGCCGACCGGGGCGAGCGTGCCGAGCGGACCGAGCGGACCGAGCGGGGCGAGCGGACCGAGCGTGCCGACCGGGGCGAGCGTTCCGACCGGGGCGAGCGTTCCGACCGGGGCGAGCGGGCCGAGCGTAACGACCGACCCGACCGCGGTGACCGCAACGACCGCAACGACCGCAACGACCGTGGTCAGCGTGCCGAGCGGGACAGCGACGACGACGACGAGGGTGGCGGCCGGCGCGGCCGGCGCAGCCGTTTCCGGGACCGTCGCCGTGGGCGCGGCGAGCGTACCGAGACCGGTACCGACACCGGCGGGCGTGAGCCGCAGGTCAACGAGGATGACGTACTCGTCCCGGTGGCCGGCATCATCGACGTGCTCGACAACTACGCCTTCGTGCGGACGACCGGTTACCTGGCCGGCCCGAACGACGTGTACGTCTCGATGTCCCAGATCAAGAAGTACGGCCTGCGCCGCGGTGACGCGATCACCGGTGCGGTGCGGGCGGCCCGAGAGGGCGGCAACAGCGGCGACCAGCGGCGCGACAAGTACAACCCGCTGATGCGGCTGGACACGATCAACGGGATGGAGCCCGAGGAGGCCCGGCGTCGTCCGGAGTTCTACAAGCTCACCCCGCTCTACCCGCAGGAGCGCCTGCGGCTGGAGACCGAGCCGCACATCCTCACCACCCGGGTCATCGACCTGGTCATGCCGATCGGCAAGGGCCAGCGGGCACTCATCCAGTCTCCGCCCAAGGCGGGTAAGACGATGGTGCTGCAGGCGATCGCGAACGCGATCACCCGCAACAACCCGGAGTGCCACCTGATGGTGGTGCTGGTGGACGAGCGGCCCGAAGAGGTCACCGACATGCAGCGGTCGATCAAGGGCGAGGTCATCGCGGCCACGTTCGACCGTCCGCCGCAGGACCACACCACAGTGGCGGAGCTGGCCATCGAGCGGGCCAAGCGCCTCGTCGAGCTTGGGCACGACGTCGTCGTGCTGCTCGACTCGGTGACCCGGCTCGGTCGGTCGTACAACCTGGCGGCGCCGGCCAGCGGCCGGATCATGTCGGGTGGTATCGACTCCACGGCGCTGTACCCGCCGAAGCGCTTCCTCGGCGCGGCCCGCAACATCGAGAACGGCGGGTCGCTGACCATCATCGCCACGGCGCTGGTGGAGACCGGGTCCATGGCGGACACGGTCATCTTCGAGGAGTTCAAGGGCACCGGCAACGCCGAGTTGAAGCTGGACCGGAAGATCGCCGACAAGCGGACCTTCCCGGCCATCGACATCAACCCGTCCGGTACGCGTAAGGAAGAGGTCCTGCTCGCACCGGAAGAGCTGGCCATCATCCACAAGCTCCGGAAGGTGCTGCACTCGCTGGACTCGCAGGCCGCGATGGATCTCCTGCTGGACCGGCTCAAGCAGTCCCGCACGAACATCGAGTTCCTGATGCAGATCGCGAAGTCGACGCCGGGGGAGTAACCGTCCCCGGGTGACGACGAAGGGGCACGGCCATCGCGGCCGTGCCCCTTCGTCATGTTCCCGGGCCCGACATCCGCAGCCGGCGGGAGATGACGCCCGCGCCGTCAGGTGATGGAATTTTCCTTCGGTTCAGTCGACAGGTATTGAAACTTCTATTCATTGCCGGGTTGACTGTCGTCCATGCGTACCCGCAGACGATCCGCCCGCCGCACCGGCGTCCTGCTGCTGACGCCGCTGCTCGCCCTGGCCCTGTCGCCGCCGGCCACCGCCGCGCCCACCATCGACCCGCCCACACCGGCTTCACCGTCCGTGGCATCACCCACCATCGCCGAGGACACGCCGCCCGCGTCCTCCCGCCCGGCCGGCTCGGTCAGCCTGTCCGCCGCGCCGACGGTCGCGACCGCCCCGACCACCGACGCTGGTGGTCTGGAGCCGGCCGGCGGGCTGGAGACCACGAAGGCCACCCGGCCGGTCGCGCCGGGCGTGCAACTGACGTCCTTCGACCGGTACGACGCCGAGGGCTGGCTGCGCGCCGACGCGCTCACCACCGACCTGGCCGGCGGCTCCACGGTCGACTACGTCAACTCCGGTGCGGTCAGCCGGGCCGAGCCGCTGCGAAAGGCGGTGGACCAGTCGCGCGCTGTCGCCGCGGTCAACGGCGACTTCTTCGACATCAACAACTCCGGTGCCGCCCAGGGCGTCGGCGTCCGTGACGGCGAGCTGATCCAGTCGGGGGTCAGCGGTCATCGCAACGCGGTGGCGGTCACCACCAACGGGGTCGGGCGGGTGATCGAGGTGAACTTCGACGGCAGCGCCGCCCTGCCCACCGGGCCCGTCCCGCTGACCCAGTTCAACAACATGGTGCAGGCCGACGGCATCGGCGCCTTCACCGAGCTGTGGGGGACGTACTCCCGGCAGCGTGCCGTGGAGGGCGCGGCCCGGGTGGTCGAGGTCACCGTCACCGGCGGTCGGGTGGCCGCGGTGGAAAGCGTGGCCGGTAGCGGCCCGATCGTCGCGGGCAGCACCGTGCTGCTCGGCCGCGACCTCGGCGCGGACGCGCTTGCCGGTCTGCGCCCCGGTGACCCGGTGGCGGTTGCCTGGCGGCCGAAGCCGTCCGACGGCAGCACCCTGCACGCGGCGGTCGGGGGCGGCAACGTCCTCGTTCGCGACGGCGTCGTGCAGGCCATCGCCGACCCGACCCTCGCACCCCGCACCGCCGTCGGGTTCAGCGCCGACGGTCGAAAAATGATCATGCTGACGGTGGACGGCCGTCAGGTCGACAGCCGAGGCGTGACGCAGTCCGAGATGGGCCGGATGATGGCCGAGTTGGGCGCCCACCACGCGCTCAACCTGGACGGTGGCGGATCGTCCACGCTGCTGGCCCGGGAGCCGGGCGCGCCCGCCGTGCAGCTGGAGAACGGCCCCTCCGACGGCAGCGAGCGGGCCGTGCCCAACGGCCTGGCCATCTACGCGCCGAAGGGCAGCGGGCGACTCACCGGCTACTGGGTCGAGACGGCCAGCGACCCCACCGCCGCCCCGGGCGTCTCACCGGTGCGAGGTGGACGGCCCGACCGGGTCTTCCCGGGGCTGACCCGCATTCTCACGGCATCCGGCTACGACGAGACGTACGGCCCGGCGTCCGGCGCCCCCACCTGGCGGGCGACCCCGGCGGTACGCGGCCGGGTCGACAGTGACGGCGTGTTCCACGCCGCCGCGCCGGGGGCCAGCACGGTCACCGCCGGACGGGGGCGGGTCACCGGCTCGCTGAATCTCACGGTGCTCGGCCCGCTGGCCCGGATCGGCACCACCGCGCCGCGGGTCGGGCTGACCGGCCGGGACGGCGACGCCCTGGTCGGCGTCGTCGGGTACGACGCCGAAGGCAACACCGCGCCGATCGAGCCGGACGACCTCACCCTCGACTACGACCGGGACCTGCTGCGGATCACCCCCACCGGGGACGGCAACCTGTCCATCGCCGCGTTACGGGACGCCGGCTCCGGCCTGGTGACCGTTCACGTCGGACGCACGAGCGCTGTCCTGCCGGTCACCGTCGGGCTGACCGACGTGCCGGTCGCCGGTTTCGACGACGCCGCGTCCTGGCGGTTCAGTCAGGCCCGTGCCAGCGGTTCGGTGGCGCCGGCGCCCGGGCACACCGGCACCGGCCTGCGAATGTCGTACGACTTCAGCCAGTCCACCGGCACGCGGGCCGCGTACGCCGACCCGCCCGCCTGGATCGAGGTGCCCGGTCAACCGCAGGCCTTCGGGATGTGGATCCACGGCAACGGCACCGGGGAATGGCCCAGCCTGCACCTGCACGACGCCCAGGACACGCAACACGTGCTGCGTGGCCCACTGATCACCTGGACCGGTTGGCGGTACGTGGAGTTCGCGGTGCCGGCCGGGGTGCAGTACCCGGTGCGGGTACGCCGCTTCTACGTGGCCGAGACGAACGCCGCGGCGCAGTACAGCAGCGAGGTGATCATCGACGACCTGGTGGCGAAGGTGCCACCGACTGTCGACGTGCCGGAGGTGGCCCCGCGTACCGATCGGGTGGTGGTCCGCGACGGCACTGTCGACGGCGCGTCGTGGCGGTTCGCTGTGCTCTCCGACGCCCAGTTCGTCGCCGCCGACCCGGACAGCGACCTGGTCGCCCAGGCCCGGCGGACGCTGCGCGAGGTGCTGGCGGCCCGGCCGGACTTCCTCCTGATCAACGGCGACTTCGTGGACACCGCCTACCCGGCCGACTTCGCGCTGGCCCGGCGGATCCTCGACGAGGAGTTGGGCGACGCGCTGCCCTGGTACTACGTGCCCGGCAACCACGAGATCATGGGCGCTCCGATCAGCAACTTCGCGGCCGCGTTCGGTGCCACCTCCCGGGTGTTCGACCACAACGGCACCCGGTTCGTCACGCTGAACTCGTCCACCGGGACGCTGCGCGGCGGAGGCTTCGACCAGGTACGGATGCTCCGCGAGACGCTGGACGCCGCGGCCACCGACCGGCGCGTGGGTTCGGTCGTCGTCCTGCACCACCACCCGACGCGTGACCCCAGCCCGGCGCAGGCCAGCCAGCTCGGCGACCGCAAGGAGGCGGCGCTGCTGGAACAGTGGCTGGCCGACTTCCAGCACCGCACCGGCAAGGGCGCGCTGTTCGTGGGCGGGCACGTCGGCACCTTTCACGCCGACCGGGTGGACGGGGTGCCGTACGTGATCAACGGCAACGCCGGCAAGACGCCGTCCACCCCTGCCGACCAGGGCGGCTTCACCGGTTGGACGGAGTTCGGCGTGGACCCGGTGACCCCGGCCGAGGCCGACCGGGCCCGTCGTGACCCCCTCGCCGAGGGCCCGCGTTGGGTGGACGCGGAGTTCCACGCGCACGCCGACCGCCTCACCGTGGCCGCCCCGGCCAGCGTCGCGGTCGGCACCCCCGTGGCGGTCACCGCCACGCTGACCCAGCCCGGCGGGCGTACGGTCCCGGTGGCCGCACCGGTCAGCGCCGACTGGTCGGCGTCGCCGGGAGTGCACGTCGGCTCGGCGGCCGGGGTGCGCCCCTGGCACATCGCCCGATTCGACCCGGCCACCGGCACCCTGACGGCACTGCGGCCCAGCGCGCCGATACGCCTGACGGTCGAGGTGAACGGCGCGCGTGCCGAGGCCACCGTCACCGTCACCGGGTGAACCGTCCGGACGGGCCCCACGCGCGGGGCCCGTCCGGACACCTCAGAAGTCGCCGTCGGCCACCTGGAAGACGGTGAGGCCCAGGGACCGCCACATCTGGACCACCTGGACGCGGTCGTCGAAGACGCCGGCCACCCGGTAGCGGTCCCGGATCTCCCGGTCGTAGATCTCCCGCTTGACGATCGAGTCCTTCCGGGCGTCGCCGACGGCGCGCAGGTGCAGGCCCAGGTACGGCACTCGTACGTGCCGGGCCAGCCACGCCTCGGTGGCCGCGCGGGCGGAGGCGTCCCGCCCGGAGCAGAAGACCACCCCGTACCCGGCGGCGTGCATCGCCCGGACCGCCGCGATCGCCGCCGCGTTCGGCTGGTCCTCGCCCACCCGGGTCATGTCGTACGGGCTGCGGGAGACGGCCAGCGCGACTGTGCCGTCGATGTCCACCAGGACGATCTCCGGTGGCTCGGTCGACGGCGGGTGCACAACGGCGGGTCGTCCGGTGCGAGCCTGCGGCACCGGCAACGGCAACTCCCGCCCCTGAAGGTAGCGCTCGTGCAGCCGGCGGATCGCGTCCGCGCCGACCTGGTCGGTGGCCGGGCGGGCGGCGTCGCGGCGCAGGCACTCGTCCAGCGGCACGTCGGTGAAGTCGTGCACCTCGAAGTCCGCATCGTGGCGGGCGGCCAGCTCGGCCCAGCCGCGCAGGGTCCGCGCGCGCAGGTTGGTGTCGTCCACGCAGACGTCCGCTCGGGCCCGCAGCAGCGCCTCGACCTGAGCCTGCTGTACGGCCGTAACCTGCGCCTCGGCCCACTGGGTGAACAGCCGTTCGCCGTGCAGCATCCGACGCAGATCGTCCCGGTTCACCCGCGACACGGACGGCTGGAGCGTGCGGGCGAACGTCGTCTTGCCTGAGGCGGGCAGTCCCCGGGTGGCGATCAGACGGGTCATCGGCCCACCTCCGGCTCGACGGGCGTACCCCGGCTGGGGTACCTGGCGGCGGTCCGCCGGGTGCGCGAATGCCCCGCCGGGCGGCGGGAATGCGGACGGGTAGGCACGTGTTGACGATGCCGGACGAGGTGTGCGGCCCGATTACCGGGTCGGCTCAGGCCCATGGCACACTGGTCAATCGGCCACCGGTTCCGGTTCACGCCCGAGCCCGTCGCGTACGGCGCGACGAGCGATGACGGCGACCCGGCGACCACCAACGAGAGGACCGAGGCGAGATGAAGGCAAACATCCACCCGGAGTACGTGACCACCGAGGTCAGCTGCTCCTGTGGCAACACGTTCACGACCCGCAGCACCGCCAAGGGCGGCACGATCCACGCCGAGACCTGCAGCGCCTGCCACCCGTTCTACACCGGTAAGCAGCGCGTTCTCGACACCGCCGGCCGGGTCGCGAAGTTCCAGCAGAAGTACGCCAAGGTTCAGGCCAAGAAGGCCAAGTAACTCCCCGTTCGGCGCCCACGTCCGGTTTTTCACCGGACGCGGGCGCCGTCCGCGTTTTCCTCCACTTCCGCCCGGCCGCTGGCCTCCCGGCCCCGGCCCGGTCGTCGCGCACCGTCGAAGGAGCATCCGCAGCATGAGCAGCGAGCGTCTGGCCGGCCTTCTCGACGAGTACGCGGAGCTGGAGAAGCGGTTGGCCGATCCGGCCATCCACGCCGACCAGGCCACCGCGCGCAGGGTCGGCCGCCGGTACGCCGAGCTGGTGCCGCTGCACAAGGCCGCCGACGAGTTGGAGCAGGCCCGCGCCGATCTGGCCGCGGCTCGCGAGCTGGCCGCCGAGGACCCGTCCTTCGCGGCTGAGGCGGACGCCATCGCCGGGTCCCTGCCGGTGTTGGAGGAACGGCTCGCCGAGCTGCTCATTCCGCGCGACCCGCACGACGCCAAGGACGTGATCGTCGAGATCAAGGCCGGTGAGGGTGGTGAGGAGTCAGCGCTGTTCGCCGGTGACCTGCTGCGGATGTACACCCGGTACGCCGAGCGGCACGGCTGGGTCACCGAGGTGATCGACGCACAGGATTCCGACCTCGGCGGGGTCAAGGACGTCTCCCTGGCGATCAAGACCAAGGGTGTGCCGGACGGTGGCAACGGCGTCTGGTCGCGGCTCAAGTGGGAGGGCGGGGTGCACCGGGTGCAGCGTGTCCCGGTGACGGAGTCGCAGGGCCGGATCCACACCAGCGCCGCCGGGGTGCTGGTGCTTCCGGAGGCCGAGGACGTCGACGTCACGATCGACCAGAACGAGTTGCGCATCGACGTGTTCCGCTCGTCCGGCCCGGGTGGCCAGTCGGTGAACACCACCGACTCGGCGGTGCGGATCACCCACCTGCCGACCGGCATCGTCGTCTCCTGCCAGAACGAGAAGTCCCAGTTGCAGAACCGGGAGCAGGCGATGCGGATCCTGCGGGCCCGGCTGCTCGCCGCCGCCCAGGAGCAGGCCGACGCCGCCGCCTCGGACGCGCGCAAGGCCCAGGTGCGCACCGTGGACCGCTCGGAGCGGATCCGCACCTACAACTTCCCGCAGAACCGGATCACCGATCACCGGATCGGCTACACCGCGTACAACCTGGATCTGGCGCTCGGCGGCGAGTTGGACGGGGTGCTGGACGCTCTCACCGAGGCCGACCGGGCCGCCCGGCTGGCCGGCGACACCGAGCTGACCCGCCGCTGACCCCGGCCCGCCCGGGTCGATCATGGACTTGTGGTGGGTTGATTGTGGCGTCGTGGGCCTTTTGTGGGGCACCACAACTCCATGATCGACCCCGCGAGGGGTGATCAGCTTGCGCGCGGGCGGGTCTTGGCGCGGAGCATCTCGCGGTCGGCCTGCTCGAACGCGACGCTGAGCGCGTCGCGCAGCCCGCTGCCACCGGAGACCTCGGCGAAGCCGATGCTGACCCCGACCGGGGTGCCCGGGACCAACGACTCCCAGTCCTCCAGGCGGACCGCCGCCTCGATCCGGCGGGCCACCTCGGCGGCCTCGATCATGCCGGTGTCCGGCAGCACCACCACGAATTCGTCACCGCCGTAGCGGGCCACGAAGTCGCCCCGGCGCATCACCCGGTTGATCACGCCGGCGATGCGTTGCAGCACCAGGTCGCCCGAGTGGTGCCCGTGCCGGGTGTTGACCGCCTTGAAACCGTCCAGGTCGCAGACGCCGATCACCACTCGATCGCCGCGGGTGACCACGGCCGTGATGTAGCGCTCCAACCGGCGGCGGTTGGGCAGCCCGGTGAGCGGGTCGGTCAACGCCTCGCCCTCGAAGCGTGCCGCCTCACGGCGCATCTCCTCGTGGTCGATGCGGGCGGCGATGCCGTCGATGTAGACGTCACGCAGCCGGTCGTTGCGCTGCGCGGCGAGCCGGAACGCCAGCCGGTCGGCCCGGTGCGCCGCCAGGTGGTCCCCGGCACGGGTCAACGCGATGCTGCGCAGCCGGGCCGGCTCGGCCGCCCCGAGCGTCTCGTTGGAGACCTGGACGGTGTCCAGTCGGGCGACCGCCTCGATCGGCCGACCGTCGGCGACGGCGAGGCACACCTGCCCGAGCTGACGTAGGTCGCGGGCGCGGGCGCTGTCCCCGCCGTGGGTCATCAACCGGGCCGGCTCGGGGCCTTCGGTCGCCACCTGATCGCCGAGCGCGGCCTGTCGAGCCGCCGCATAGCCGTACGCGGCGAGGCTGCTCGGGCGTAGCTGGGCCGCCCGCCCGGCGCGGACGAAGCGGGTCAGGTCGGCGGCCACGTCCCGGAGCACCCGCAGGCAACCGTCGCTGTCGCCGTTGTGGTCGAGGGCCACCGCGTTGCGCAGCCGGATGCCCGGCGCGGCGAACGTCTCCTCCGGGATCCCGGCGGTCAGCCCGAGCTGCCGGGCCCGCTCGATGGCCCCCAGGGCGTACCCGTGGAAGCTGAGGTAGCTGTAGGCCATGGCCAGGTCGTGCCAGCCCCAGGCGGTGTCCCGGTCCGGGTCGGCGACGGCGCCCAGCGCCCGGGCCGCCCGGACGAGGTGCATGACGCAGCGGTCCAGTGCGCCCTGGTGGTGCGCGGCGAGCGCGGCAAGGGCGTTGAGGTGACCGTGCAGATAGGGCTCGGCGAGGTCGCGGACCGCCGCCGACGCCTCTTCGATGGCCCGGGTGAACTCCGCCGTCCGACCGAGATTGATCAGCGCGGAGAGGCGCTGCACCATGGCGTCCGCTCGCGCCGCCGGGTCGTCGGTGGTGCGGATCACACGCTCCAGCAGGACGTACGCCTCCGCGGAGCGGCTGGCCTCCTGCAACGCCCGGGCGTGCGTCAGGGCGTCAACCTGGTCATCGACCCGGTCGAGCCAGCCCACGCGTCAACCTCCTGTCGTGCGCGCTGGGCGCACCTGTTCGTCACGTCGCCCGCGACGCTTCATGATTATGTCGTGAGTACTTTGCCGCAACACCCCCCCGAAGGGACAGGCCCCATCCGGCCGTCCGCCGCGGTGGCCCGAGCGACCCGCGCCCTCGCCGCCGCCGGGGTCGGCTCCGCCCGGGTGGAGGCCGAGTTGCTGGCGGCGTACGTGCTCGGGGTTTCCCGGGGTCGGTTGGCCATCGCCGACGACCTGAGCGACGACCAGGTGGTGCGGCTCGACGAGTTGACGCGCCGCCGCGCCGCGCGTGAGCCGTTGCAGCACCTGACCGGGCGGGCCGGGTTCCGGCACCTGGAGCTGTCGGTCGGCCCGGGTGTCTTCGTGCCCCGCCCGGAGACCGAGCTGTTGGCCGGCTGGGGCGTCGAGCAGGCCCAGGGGCGGCCCGACCCGGTGGTGGTGGACCTGTGCAGCGGCTCGGGCGCGATCGCCCTCGCGGTGGCTCAGGAGCTGCCGGGAGCGCGGGTGATCGCTGTGGAGCGGTCTGCGGGGGCGCTGGTGTGGCTACGGCGCAACGCGGCGGAGCGCGCCGCGGCGGGGGACCGGCCGATCGAGGTGGTCGAGGCCGATGTGACAGCGCCGGACCTGCTGGCCGAACTGGTGGGCCGGGTGGACGTCCTGCTCTGCAACCCGCCGTACGTGCCGGACGACGTGGTGGTCCCGCCGGAGGTGGCCGGGCACGACCCCGCGGAGGCGGTCTTCGGCGGCGCGGACGGCCTGGTGGTGATCCGGCCGGTCGTCGCCAGGGCGGCGGTGCTGTTGCGCCCGGGGGGTGTGTTCGGCGTCGAGCACGACGACACCCACGGCGCGGCGGTGCCCGAGCTGCTCGCCCAGGACGGCGGCTTCACCGCTGTCGCGGAGCATCTGGACCTCACCGGGCGTCCCCGCTACACGACCGCGTCCCGACGGGCGGACGGCCAGCACGCCCCGATCGGGGCGGCGTGGCAGACTGACTCCTCGTGATGCTCTACGACTGCCGATCGCCCGCCGATCGGGACCGCGGCATCGCCGCGGCGATCGAGGCGGTCAAGAACGGCGAGCTGGTCGTTCTCCCGACGGACACCGTGTACGGGATCGGCGCGGACGCGTTCACCCCGTACGCGGTGAAGGCGCTGCTCGATGCCAAGGGCCGGGGTCGGCAGATGCCGCCGCCGGTGCTGATCGGCTCGCGGCACACCCTGGACGGGTTGGTCTTCTCGCTGCCCACGGCCGCCCGGGACCTCGTGGAGGCGTTCTGGCCGGGTGCCCTGACGATCGTGGTCGAGCACTCGCCGAGCCTGCAGTGGGACCTGGGCGACAAGACCGGCACGGTGGCGGTGCGGATGCCGCTGCACCCGGTGGCGTTGGAGGTGCTGCGCGAGACCGGCCCGATGGCGGTCTCGTCGGCCAACAAGACCGGCCAGCCGGCCGCGGTCACCGCTGACGAGGCACGTGACCAGCTCAGCTACTCGGTGCGGGCCTACCTGGAGGCCGGCCCCTGCCCGGATCCGGTGCCCAGCACGATCGTCGATCTGACCGGTGAGGTGCCGCAGCTGTTGCGGGCCGGGGCGATCCCGTTGGAGAAGCTGCGCGACGTGGTTCCGGATCTCGTCGACGGTCGGGCGGTCTGAGTGCCACCGTTCACTGTTCTGCACGTCTGCATGGGCAACATCTGCCGCTCGCCGATGGCGGAGCGGCTGCTGGCCCTGGCGGTGCGGGAGCGGCTCACCCGGCGTTCGCAGGATCCGGCCCAGGCCGAGGAGCTGGTGCACAGCCACAGCGCCGGCACGGGTGGCTGGCACGCGGGCGAGGAGATGAACCCGCCGGCGGCACGGCAGGTCACCGGCCGTGGTGGGGACGTGGCGGGGTTCGCCGCGCGCAAGCTGCGCTCGGACCACATCGACGCCGCCGACCTGGTCCTGACCGCCACCGCCGACCAGCAGGAGTACGTGGTGGCGCTTCGTCCGGACGCGGCGGCCCGCACGTTCGTGCTGGGCGAGTTCGGCCGGCTGCTGGCC
Source organism: Micromonospora sp. NPDC047753 (assembly GCF_040642735.1). Classification (NCBI taxonomy): domain Bacteria; kingdom Bacillati; phylum Actinomycetota; class Actinomycetes; order Micromonosporales; family Micromonosporaceae; genus Micromonospora; species Micromonospora sp. NPDC047753. The sequence continues at coordinate 15,662 of NZ_JBEYSL010000018.1, forward strand.
GCCGTGGACACCGCCGCGCTGCCGCCTGGTGACGCCACCCCGGAGGCCGTGTACGCCCGGGGGATGGCCCTGGTGGCGGCAGCGCACGACGCGCGGCTCGGCGCCTCGGCGCTGACCACCGATGATCTGGATGACCCGTGGGGTCGTGGCGACCAGTGCTTCAGCCGGGTCGCCGACGAGATCGAGGAGACGGTCCACCCGCTGGCCGGCGCGCTGCTGCCCTGAGCGTGGTGCGAGTTTCCTCCGGGTTTGGGGAAAACCCAGGGCCAAAGGGGCGTTCCGGGTCATTCTGAACGGGTCCTAGCGTGACCGGCTCCTGCGGGGAGAGCTGATGATCCGGGCCCAACTCGACAAACTGCTGACCGTGGTGATCGCCGGAGTGCTGGCCGGGTTGGTGCTGGCCGCCGCCGCACTGCCCGCGGCCCTGGTCTTCGGGATCGGCTTCAGCGCCCTGTCGACGCCGTACTCGGAGCTGCCGAACACACTCCGGACGCCGCCCACCGCGCAGCGCTCCAACCTGTACGCCAACGACGGCACCACCCTGATCACCTCCTTCTACCAGGAGGACCGGGTGGACGTGCCGCTGCACGAGGTGGCTCCGGTCATGCGCCGGGCGATCGTGGCCGCCGAGGACGTCCGGTTCTACCAGCACAGCGGGGTCGACCTGCGGGGCGTCGTGCGCGCGTTCACAGTCAACAAGCGCGACGGCCAGACCCGGCAGGGCGCCTCCACGCTGACCATGCAGTACGTCCGCAACGTGCTCAGCAACGACCCTCGGCTGACCGAGGCGCAACGGGACGCCGCCACCGAACTCACCACCGTCCGCAAGCTCCAGGAGATGCGGTACGCGCTCGCGTTGGAGCGGGAACTCGACAAGGACGAGATCCTGACCCGTTACCTCAACATCGCCTACTTCGGTGCCGGGGCGTACGGCATCGCGGCGGCCAGCAAGCGGTACTTCTCCCGCTCCCCGGCCGAGCTGACCCTGGCCCAGGCGGCACTGCTCGCCGGTCTGGTGCGCTCGCCGGACAGCGACGACCCGATCAACGGCGACGCCGACAGCGCGGTGGCCCGACGGTCGTACGTGTTGGAGCGGCTGGTGGAGACGGGGCAGGTGCCGGCGGACGCCGCAGCGGCGGCCCGCGCCGAACCGCTGCAACTGCGGCCCAGCGAGACCCCGAACGACTGCACGGGTGTGCCCGACGCGCACCGCGACTGGGGCTTCTTCTGCGACTGGTTCACCCGCTGGTGGAGCAGCCAGTCCGCGTTCGGGGCGACCGCCGACGAACGGCAACGCACGCTGCGCCGGGGCGGTTTCTCGATCGTGTCGTCGCTGGACCCGGGGGTGCAGCGGGCCACCACCGAGCAGGTGCTGAAGATCTACGCGCCGACCAGGGCCGAGGCGGTGCCCACCGCGGTGGTGCAACCGGGCACCGGGCGGGTGCTGGCCATGTCGGTGAACCGCGCCTACAGCGTGGCGGACAACCCGGTCGGGCAGAAGAACCGACCGAACACCGTCAACCAGTTGGTCGCCGGCGGCGGCGCGATCGAGGGGTACCAGGGCGGGTCGACGTTCAAGCTCTTCACCCTGCTCGCCGCGCTGGAGTCCGGCCTGCCGCTGTCGACCGACTTCGTGGCGCCGACCCAGTTGCTCACCCGCTTCCCGGTGACCGGGGCAGCGAGCTGCGACGGACGCTGGTGCCCGGCGAACGCCAGCCCGTCGTCGATGGACGGCCCCCGCACCATGTGGAGCGCGTTCGGCCGCTCAGTGAACACGTACTTCGCCTGGCTCACCGAGAAGGTCGGCGCCGACCGGGTGGTGGAGATGGCCGAGCGGCTCGGCATCGTGCTGCGGGCCGAGTCCGACGCCAAGCTGGCCCGCTACGGCGCGAAGGACTGGGGTCCGTTCACCCTGGGCGTGGCCGCGACCACCCCGTTGGACCTGGCCGGCGCGTACGCCACAGTGGCAGCCGAGGGGACCTGGTGCGCGCCGCTGCCGGTGGTCTCGATCACCGACTCGGGCGGCCGACCGGTCGACGCCGCCAAGCCGGACTGCCGACAGGTGCTCGACCCCGACGTGGCACGGGCGGCCACCGACGCGGCCCGCTGCCCGGTCGGCGACCAGTCGATGTACGGGCGCTGCGACGGCGCCACCGCACCCGGGCTGCGGGCGAAGCTCGGCCGCCCGGTGGCGGGCAAGACCGGCAGTTCCGAGCGGTACGAGACGGAGACGGTGGTGGCGTTCACGCCGCAACTCGCGGTCGCCTCGATGGCCGCGAACCCGGACGATCCCCGGGACGCGGTCGGTCAGGCGGTGCAGGCCCAGATGGTGAACGCGGTCGGCGAGGTGCTCGCCTTCGCCCTGCGCGACCAACCGATCCGCGACTTCGTTCCGCCGAGCGAACGCACCGCCTTCCAAACCCAACCCCAAGCCGGCAACTAACCCCACCCCACCCCGAGCCCCATCCCACCCCGCACCGGGCCCCACCCCGCCCTGCCCCGGACCGCGCCCTGCCCCGGGCCCCGCCCTGCCCCGCGCCCGCCTCACTCCCGCGATCTTGCAGTTTCTGTCGCGACAAAGGGTGCCCAAGCTCTCAAATCGACAACACAAAGTGCAAGATCGCGGAGTGGGACGGGCGGGAGTGCGGCGGCGTCGCGGGAGGCAGGGGAGGCGCGGGGTGGTTAGCGGGGCTGTTCGGCGTTGCGGGCTATGTTGCGGGCCATTCCGCCGAAGACCACCGCGTGGAACGGGGCCACCGACTTCCAGTAGGCGTGCCCCGGCAGGCCGCGCGGCAGGAAGACGGCGCGTTGCTGGTAGCGGCTGCGGCCGTCGTCGGCCGGCAGGACCCGCATCTCCAGCCAGGCCCGACCGGGTAGGCGCATTTCGGCGCGTAGTCGCAGCAGCTCACCCGGGATGATCTCCTCGACTCGCCAGAAGTCCAGCGCCTCGCCGACCTGGAGGCGGTGCGGGTCGCGTCGACCTCGCCGCAGCCCGACCCCGCCGACCAGCCGGTCCAGCCAGCCGCGGATCGACCAGGCGAGGGGGAACGAGTACCAGCCGTGTTCGCCACCGACGCCCTCGACGACCCGCCAGAGTGCGGTGGGTGGTGCGTCGACCGTCCGCTCCCGGACGTCGGTGTAGGCGGTGCCACCGGACCACACCGGGTCGGTGGGCAGTGGCTCGGCGGGCGCGTCCGGGCCGCTCGCTGTGGACCAGCGGGTCTCCACCTGGGCGTCGCGCACCTTGGCGAGCGCCAGCGCCACCGCCTCGTCGAAGCCGGTCAGCCCGCCGGGTGGGTCCGGGATGTAGCGGGCGATGTCGTGTTCGTGGGCGACCGCCTCGTGGATCAGGCTCTCCACCAGGGGGCGGGCGATCTTGTTCGGCACCGGGGTGATCAGCCCGACCCAGTGCGAGGAGAGGGACGGGGTGAGCGGGCGGACCGGCACGATGATCCGCCGGCGCAGCCCGGCCACCCGGGCGTAACGCTGCATCATCTCGCGGAAGGTCAGCACGTCCGGACCGCCGACGTCGAAGCCCCGGTTGACCTCGGCCGGCAGGTCGGCGCAGCCGGCCAGGTAGTGCAGCACGTCGCGGACCGCTATCGGTTGGATCCGGTTGCGGACCCAACGTGGGGTGATCATGGCGGGCAGCCGCTCGGTCAGGTAACGCAGCATCTCGAACGACGCCGAGCCGGACCCGATGATCACCGCGGCGCGGAGCACCGCAGTGGGCACCCCGCTGCCCAGCAGGATCCGGCCGACCTCGGCGCGGGACCGCAGGTGCGGGGAGGGCACCTCCGCGTCGGACGCCGGCTCGGGGCCGCCCAGGTAGACGATCCGCCGTACGCCGGCCGCGCGCGCGGCGGCCGCGAAGTTGGTCGCCGCCGCCCGGTCGGCCGCCTCGAAGTCGGACCGGCCCAGCGAGTGCACCAGGAAGTACGCGACGTCCACGTCGGCGAACGCGGCGGGCAGTGTCTCCGGCCGACTCAGGTCTCCTTCGACGATTTCGGCCGCCGAGGCCCAGGGCACGTCGCGCAGCCGTACCGCCTTGCGGGCGAGGCAGCGCACTGTGTGCCCGTCGGCGAGCAGCAGCGGCGTCAGCCGCCCGCCGATGTAGCCGGTAGCGCCGGTGACGAGGCATCTCACGGGTTCCAGTGTGCGGCCCCCTAGACTCGTTCGCTGTGGAGACCGAGACGAGCACCTTCTGGGGGCCGGATTTCGCGCAGCTCAGGGCCACCGACCCGGAGATCGCCGGGGTGGTCCTCGGCGAGTTGGACCGGTTGCGCGGGGGCCTGCAGCTCATCGCCAGCGAGAACCTGACCTCGCCGGCGGTGCTGGCCGCGCTCGGTTCGACGCTGACGAACAAGTACGCCGAGGGTTATCCGGGCCGGCGCTACTACGGCGGTTGTGCCGAGGTGGACCGGGCCGAGGAGATCGGCATCGCCCGGGCCAAGGAACTCTTCGGGGCCGAGCACGCGAATCTCCAACCGCACTCCGGGGCGAGCGCCAACCTGGCCGCGTACGCCGCGTTGGTGCAGCCGGGGGACACGGTGCTGGCGATGGACCTGCCGCACGGCGGGCACCTCACCCACGGCAGCCGCGTGAACTTCTCCGGCAAGTGGTTCCACCCGGTCGGCTACCCGGTCCGGCCGGACACCGAGCAGATCGACTACGACGAGGTACGGGACCTGGCGCGGGCGCACCGACCCAAGCTGATCATCTGTGGGGCCACCGCGTACCCGCGCCTGATCGACTTCGCGCGGTTCCGGGAGATCGCCGACGAGGTCGGCGCGTACCTGATGGTGGACGCTGCGCACTTCATCGGCCTGGTCGCCGGTCGGGCGATCCCGTCGCCGGTGCCGTACGCCGATGTCGTCTGCGCCACCACCCACAAGGTGCTGCGCGGGCCGCGCGGCGGCATGATCCTGTGCCGCGAGTCGCTGGCCCAGCGGATCGACAAGGCGGTCTTCCCGTTCACCCAGGGCGGCCCGCTGATGCACGCGGTCGCGGCCAAGGCGGTCGCGCTGCGCGAGGCCGCCCAGCCGGAGTTCCAGACGTACGCCCGGCAGGTGGTCAGCAACGCCCAGGCGCTCGCCGCCGGGCTGGCCGACGAGGGGATGCGCCCGGTGTCCGGTGGCACCGACACCCACCTCGCCCTGATCGACCTGCGGGAGCTGGGGGTGACCGGCACCGAGGCCGAGCGCCGCTGCGACGCCGCGTCGATCACCCTGAACAAGAACGCCATCCCGTACGACCCGCAGCCGCCGATGGTGGCCTCCGGCATCCGGGTGGGCACACCGAGCGTCACCACCCAGGGGATGCGCGAGGGGGAGTTGCGTCAGGTGGCGACCCTGATCGCCCGTGCGGTGCGCACCGATCCCGGTGCTGCGGGCGGGGTCGACGAGTTGACCCGGCTCGGTGCCGAGGTGGCCGAGCTGGTCGCGGCGTTCCCGGCGTACCCCCGTGGCTGAGCCCGGGGTGGTCGAGCCGGGCACCGACCGGCGGTGGCGGCTGCGGCACCTGCCGGTGTTGCTGGCCGCGTCGGCGGCGCTCGGCGTGGTCGCCGCTGTGGTGGGCGGGGTGACCGGCGGTGTGACGGCCGCGGTCGGCGCGGCGGCCGGCGTGGGCGTCACGGTGCTCAGCTACACCCTCACCACGGTGGTGCTGGCGCGGGCCGACCAGGTCAACCCGCAGCTGCTTCTGCCGCTGGGGGTGGGCCTGTACGTGCTGAAGTTCAGCCTGTTGGGTGCGGTGCTGGTGGCGGTGGCGTCGACTGGTTGGCCCGGTTTGATCCCTCTTTGCCTTGGCATCGTCGCCGGGGTGGCAGTGTGGACAGCGGTGCACCTCTGGTGGCTGACCACGGTGCACGCTCGCCGGCCGCACGGCTGACCCGGCGGTCGTCCCAACCAGCGGACGCGCCGCAATGTGTCGGCCTCCGGTCATTTTCCGACGGGCGGAAGGGGAGTAGCGTGCCCACAGACGACGGCGCCCACGAGAAGCCCACACAACGACGGTTGTGCGGGGGGTGAGGCACAGCCTCGTCTTCCCGGCTGATATCGTTCGCCCCGTCATGGCTGGTGACCAAACCCCCCGTCCCGCCGGTGATTCGGACGATTATCCGTCCGGCGCCGGTCAGGGTTGGACCGCGCTCAGCTACCTCATCGGAGGAATGCTCGTGTGGGGTTTCATCGGCTGGCTGGTCGACCAGTGGCTCGATACAGGTGGCGTCGCCACCGGGATCGGCGTCGTGCTCGGCGTGACCGGGGGGATCATCCTCGTCGTCCGTCGGCTCGGCACGCCTACTTAGGAAGGGACACGGTGTTCGGACAGGCGAACGTTCTGGCAGCGGGCCAGGCGGCATTCCCACCCAGTGTGGACGACTTCTACCTGCCCGCGATCGTGCCCTGGGGCGCGGAGAACGCCCCGTGGTTCACCAAGTTCACGCTGATGATCTGGATCGCGGTCGGCGTTCTGATCATCTTCTTCCTGGCGACCTATCGGAACCCGCAGTTGGTGCCGACCAAGAAGCAGTGGTTCGCCGAGTCGATCTACGGCTTCGTGCGCAACAACATCTCGGTCGACATGATCGGTCACCAGGGCGTGCGGTTCGCTCCGTACTTCACGACGCTGTTCTGCTTCGTGCTGTTGACGAACTCGTTCGCGATCATTCCGTTCTTCCAGATCTCGCCGAACTCGCACATCGCCTTCCCGGCGATCCTCGCGGTGATCAGCTACGTGCTGTTCAACTACATCGGCATCCGGCACCACGGCTTCGGCAAATACTTCAAGCACGCCCTGATCCCGCCGGCACCGTGGTACATCCTGCCGCTGCTGATCCCGATCGAGGCGTTCTCGACCTTCATCATCCGGCCGTTCTCGCTGGCCGTCCGTCTCTTCGCGAACATGTTCGCCGGCCACATGCTCCTGCTGGTCTTCACGCTCGGCGGCTTCGCGATGCTCAACGCCAACGCCTGGCTGGCGCCGATCTCGGTGGTCTCCTGGGTGATGACAGTGGCGCTGACCCTCCTCGAGGCGCTGGTCATCGTCCTGCAGGCATACGTCTTCACCGTGCTGAGCGCCAGCTACATCCAGGGCGCGCTCGCCGAAGAGCACTGATCCACGCACCAACCGTTGTCGTCCCGCGTGAGAGTCACGCGTGATAACCAGGAGGAACCACTAATGGATTACGTCGCCGCGGTAGAGGGCAGCACCGCCGCCATCGGCTACGGCCTCGCGGCCATCGGCCCGGGCATCGGCGTTGGCCTGGTCTTCGCCGCCTACATCCAGTCGACCGCCCGGCAGCCCGAGTCGTCGCGCATGACCCTGCCGTACGTCTGGATCGGCTTCGCCGTCATCGAGGCGCTCGCGCTGTTCGGCATCGCCTTCGGCTTCATCTGGGCCGGCTGATTCCGCCCCTTCCGACCGGGAGGTCACCCATGTTGTTCCTCCTCGCCGCCGAGGGTGGTGAGTCAGAGCACAACCCGATCATTCCGATCTGGCAGGAGATCGTGGTCGGCACGGTCGCCTTCGCCGTGCTCTGCTTCGTGTTGATGAAGTTCGTCTTCCCGCGCATGGAGCAGACGTTCCAGGCTCGGGTCGACGCGATCGAGGGCGGCATCAAGCGCGCCGAGGCCGCCCAGGCCGAGGCGAACCAGCTGCTCGAGCAGTACCGTGCCCAGCTCGCTGAGGCTCGGACCGACGCCGCCAAGATCCGTGACGACGCGCGGGCCGACGCCGAGGGCATCCGCCAGGACATCCTCGCCAAGGCGCGGGAAGAGTCCGACCGGGTCATCCAGGCGGGCAAGGACGCGCTCGCCGCCGAGCGGGCCACCATCGTGCGCGAGCTGCGCGCGGAGGTCGGCACCATCGCGGTGGACCTGGCCAGCAAGATCGTTGGCGAGTCGCTGGCCGACGAGGCGCGGCGTAAGGGCACCGTCGACCGGTTCCTGAGCGGTCTCGAGAGCACGGGGGCCCGCTGATGCAGGCCGCCAGCCGGGAGTCGTACAAGGTCGCGGCCGAGCGCCTCGACGCGTACGTCCGCGGCGCGGAGCCGTCGGCGGTGGCCTCCACCGCCGACGCCATCCTCTCCGTGGCGACCCTGCTGCGGCGCGAGCCGCGGCTGCGCCGGGCGCTCTCCGAGCCGGCCCGCTCCGGCGAGGATCGCGGAGCGCTGCTCGGCGACATGCTGGGCGGGCGGATCGGCGCGGACGCGCTCGACCTGCTCGTGTCGCTGGTCGCCGGCCGGTGGTCGGCACCGTCGGAGCTGCTCGACGGCACCGAGCGGCTGGGCGTGGAGGCGCTGCTGGCCAGCGCCGACAAGGCCGGCGAGCTGGGCGAGGTCGAGGACGAGCTGTTCCGCTTCGGCCAGGTCGTCTCCGGGCAGCCGGCGCTGAACAATGCGCTCGCCGACCCGGTCGCCCCGGTCGAGCAGCGGGCCACCCTGGCCCGCGAGCTGCTCGCCGACAAGGCCCGCCCGGTCACCGTCCGCCTCGTCGAGGCGGCGCTCGGCGGGTTCGGGGGACGCTCCTTCAGCGGGGCGCTCACCCGGCTGGTCGAGCTGGCCGCCGGCCGGCGTGACCGGCAGGTGGCGTACGTGACGGTCGCGGCCCCGTTGAGTGACGAGGACGAGCGTCGGCTGGGTGCGAGCCTCACCGCGATATACGGTCGAGAGGTCTCCGTCAAGCAGACGGTCGACCCCGCCGTTCTCGGTGGCGTGAGCGTCCGGGTCGGTTCCGACCTGTACGACGGCACCATCCTGCGCCGCCTCAACGAGACCCGCAACGCGCTCGCGAAGCGCTGAACGGCTTCGCCGCCCAGCGGCTGAGCGGCTCCGCCGCTTGGCGTGAGGGCGGTTCAGCCGCCCAGCGCCCGGATTGACAGACGCCATTCGGACCGGTTGGTACTAGGTATCCCGGGCCCCTGAATTTTAAGGAAGCAGAGGATGGCCGAGCTGACCATCTCGACGGAGGAGATCCGCGGCGCCCTGGAGCGCTACGTCTCCTCCTACTCGTCCGACGTCTCCCGCGAGGAGGTCGGCACCGTCGCCGACACCGGCGACGGCATCGCCCACGTCGAGGGCCTGCCCTCGACCAAGACCAACGAGCTCCTGGAGTTCGAGGACGGCACGCTCGGCGTGGCGTTGAACCTCGACGTGCGGGAGATCGGCGTCGTCGTCCTCGGTGACTCCGCCAAGCTCGAGGAGGGCCAGCGGGTCAAGCGCACCGACCGGGTCCTCTCGGTCCCGGTCGGCGACGCCTTCCTCGGCCGCGTGGTCAACGCCCTCGGCCAGCCGATCGACGGCCTCGGCGACATCGCCGAGGAGGGCTACCGCGAGCTGGAGCTGCAGGCTCCGAACGTGATGGCCCGGCAGTCGGTGTTCGAGCCGCTGCAGACCGGCATCAAGGCCATCGACGCGATGACGCCGATCGGCCGGGGCCAGCGGCAGCTGATCATCGGTGACCGGAAGACCGGCAAGACCACCGTCGCGCTGGACGCCATCCTCAACCAGCGGGACAACTGGCGCACCGGCGACCCGAAGAAGCAGGTCCGCTGCATCTACGTCGCCATCGGCCAGAAGGCCTCCACCATCGCCTCGATCAAGGGGCAGCTGGAGGAGGCGGGCGCGCTGGAATACACCACGATCGTCGCCTCGCCGGCCTCCGACCCGGCCGGCTTCAAGTACCTCGCCCCGTACACCGGCTCGTCCATCGGGCAGCACTGGATGTACGGCGGCAAGCACGTTCTGATCGTCTTCGACGACCTGAGCAAGCAGGCCGAGGCGTACCGGGCCGTGTCGCTGCTGCTGCGTCGCCCGCCGGGCCGTGAGGCGTACCCGGGTGACGTCTTCTACCTGCACTCCCGCCTGCTGGAGCGCTGCGCGAAGCTCTCCGACGAGCTGGGTGGCGGCTCGATGACCGGTCTGCCGATCATCGAGACGAAGGCCAACGACATCTCGGCCTTCATCCCGACCAACGTCATCTCGATCACCGACGGCCAGATCTTCCTGGAGACCGACCTGTTCAACCAGGGCGTTCGTCCGGCGATCAACGTCGGCACCTCGGTCTCCCGGGTCGGTGGCGCCGCGCAGGTGAAGCCGATGAAGAAGGTCTCTGGTTCGCTGCGGCTCAACCTGGCCCAGTACCGCGAGCTGGAGGCGTTCGCCGCCTTCGCCTCGGACCTGGACAAGGCCTCGCAGAACCAGCTGAACCGTGGTTCGCGTCTGGTGGAGCTGCTCAAGCAGTCGAACTACTCGCCGTTCCCGGTGCAGGAAGAGGTCGTCTCGGTCTGGTCCGGCGTCGAGGGCAAGCTCGACGACATCCCGGTCGGCGAGGTGCGGCGCTTCGAGTCGGAGTTCCTCCAGTACCTGCGGCACAAGCACGAGGGTGTCCTCGCGTCGATCGCCGACAACCAGTGGAACGACGACATCACCGGCTCCCTGGACACCGCGATCGCGGAGTTCAAGCAGGTCTTCCTCAACAAGGAGGACGAGCGCAAGGTCAACGACGCGCCGGCCACCCCGCTTGAGGGCGACGAGAACCGCGAGACGGTGACCCGCTTCCGCGACAGCGCGACCGACCGCCCGGCCGAGAGCTGATCCCATGGCGGCCCAGGTTCGCGTTCTTCGTCAACGGATCCGCTCGGCGAAGTCGATGAAGAAGATCACCAAGGCGATGGAGCTCGTGGCGACGAGCCGGATCGCCAAGGCCCAGGCCCGGGTGCAGGCGTCCCTGCCGTACGCCCAGGCCATCACCGGTGTGCTCACGGCGCTGGCGTCCAACGCGCGGATCGACCACCCGCTGCTCACCCCGCGCGAGCGGGTGCGGCGGGCGGGCGTCCTGTTGGTCACCAGCGACCGTGGCCTGGCCGGCGGTTACAGCTCCAACGCGATCAGGATGGCCGAGTCGCTGATCGCGCGGCTCAAGGCGGACGGCAAGGAGCCGGTGCTCTACGTCATCGGGCGTAAGGGCGTCGGGTTCTACCGGTTCCGCGACCGGCCGATCGAGGCGAACTGGACCGGGTTCAGCGAGCAGCCGTCGTTCGAGGACGCCCGTACGGTGGGTGAGACGCTGATCAAGGCGTTCACCGCTGGTGCGGACGACGTCGACGGTGGCGCTGGCGCGGACGGGGTGCTCGGCGTCGACGAGTTGCACATCGTCTACACCGAGTTCCACTCGCTGATGACGCAGAACCCGGTCACGAAGATCATCGGCCCGATGCAGGTCGAGGACCGGCCGCGTTCCGAAGGACTGCTGCCGGCGTACGAGTTCGAGCCCGAGGCGGAGGCGCTGCTCGACGCGCTCCTGCCGAGGTACATCAACACGCGGATCTACGCGGCGTTGCTCGAGTCGGCGGCGAGTGAGTCGGCGGCACGGCGGCGGGCGATGAAGAGCGCCACCGACAACGCCGAAGAGATGATCGAGAAGTACACGCGTGAGATGAACTCGGCCCGTCAGGCCGGGATCACCCAGGAGATCAGCGAGATCGTCGGCGGCGCCAACGCGCTTGCCGCGTCGGGAAGTGAAGTGTGATGACTGCACCAGTAGAGACCAAGACGGCCACGGGTCGCGTGGTCCGGGTCATCGGCCCGGTCGTCGACGCCGAGTTCCCGCGCGACGGCATGCCGGCCCTGTTCAACGCCCTGAACGTCACCGTGAGCTTGTCCGGCGGTGAGAAGACGCTGACCCTGGAGGTCGCCCAGCACCTGGGTGACAACCTGGTCCGCGCCATCTCGATGCAGCCGACCGACGGTCTGGTTCGCGGCGCGGAGGTGCGTGACCTCGGCGAGCCGATCAGTGTGCCGGTGGGCGACGCGGTCAAGGGCCACGTGTTCAACGCGATCGGCGAGGTGCTCAACCTCAAAGAGGGCGAGACGTTCGAGGCCGACGACCGGTGGGGTATCCACCGCAAGGCCCCGGCCTTCGCGGACCTGGAGCCGAAGACCGAGATGCTGGAGACCGGCATCAAGGTGATCGACCTGCTCGCCCCGTACGTCAAGGGCGGCAAGATCGGTCTGTTCGGCGGCGCGGGCGTGGGCAAGACGGTGCTCATCCAGGAGATGATCACCCGTGTTGCCCGTAACTTCGGTGGTACCTCGGTCTTCGCCGGCGTGGGTGAGCGCACCCGTGAGGGCAACGACCTCATCGCCGAGATGACCGAGTCCGGTGTTATCGACAAGACCGCGCTGGTCTACGGCCAGATGGACGAGCCGCCGGGCACCCGGCTGCGGGTGGCGCTCTCCGCGCTGACCATGGCGGAGTACTTCCGCGACGTGAAGAAGCAGGAGGTGCTGCTCTTCATCGACAACATCTTCCGCTTCACCCAGGCCGGCTCCGAGGTCTCCACCCTGCTCGGGCGTATGCCGAGCGCCGTGGGTTACCAGCCGACCCTGGCGGACGAGATGGGCGAGCTCCAGGAGCGGATCACCTCCGTCCGGGGCCAGGCCATCACCTCCATGCAGGCGATCTACGTGCCGGCGGACGACTACACCGACCCCGCTCCGGCCACCACGTTCGCCCACCTGGACGCGACCACCAACCTGGAGCGGTCGATCTCCGACAAGGGCATCTACCCGGCCGTGGACCCGCTGGCGTCCTCGTCCCGGATCCTCGCCCCGGAGTTCGTCGGCCCCGAGCACTTCCAGGTCGCCACCGAGGTGAAGCGGATCCTGCAGCGCTACAAGGACCTGCAGGACATCATCGCCATCCTCGGCATCGAGGAGCTCTCCGAGGAAGACAAGATCACCGTGGCCCGGGCCCGGCGGATCGAGCGCTTCCTGTCGCAGAACACCTACGCGGCGGAGCAGTTCACCGGCGTGCCGGGCTCGACGGTCCCGATCAAGGAGACCATCGAGGCGTTCCGCAAGATCAGCGAGGGTGAGTACGATCACTTCCCCGAGCAGGCGTTCTTCATGTGCGGCGGTCTCGAGGACCTGGAGCGCAAGGCTGAGGAGCTGATGAAGGCCTGACCAGCCCTCGTCGATACCCGTAGCAAAAAGACTGCCCCGGCAATGCCGGGGCAGTCTTTTGTTCATCTTCGCGCCTTAGCATCGTCGCGGTCCGTTACTCGTGGTCGTCACTTCCGCGGCTCCCGAGCTACGGTTCGTTCCGCGCTCACCTGAACGAGCGTTGATCTTTGCAACCTTTCGACGACGTGCGCCCGTCTTCCTCGTCGTGGGCGTAACGAACGGAGCTGCTCGTGGGTAAGGCCGGCAAGAGTGGCCGCAAGGCGTCCCTCTGGCGAGGTGTGCCGCGGTGGGCCAGGCTCTGCACGGTGTTCGGCACCGTGCTGACCGTGCTCAGCGGCGCCGTGCTGGTCGGCACCGAGGTGCTGATGGCCCGCTACGAGGGGTCCGTCGGCAAGGCTGACCTCTTCGGCGACCAGGCGGCGGGCGCCCAGGCGAAGAAGAGTGACATCAAGGGGCCGCTCAACATCCTGCTCGTCGGCATCGACCCGCGTACGCCGACGGCCGCGCCGCTGGCCGACTCGATCATGGTGCTGCACGTGCCGGCCTCGATGGACCGGGCCTACCTGTTCTCGCTGCCTCGTGACCTCTACGTGCGGATCCCGGCGTTCAAGAAGGCCGAGTTCCCGGGCGAGACCACGAAGATCAACGCGGCGATGTCGTTCGGCAGCAGGGTGCCGGGGGCCAACCCTGACGCGGCACGGGGCTTCGAGTTGCTGGCCACCACCGTGCAGAACATCACCGGCATCAAGCGCTTCGACGCCGGCGCGATCATCAACTTCACCGGTTTCCAGAAGATCGTCGACGCCATGGGCGGTGTCGACATGTACATCGAGCGCGACGTGAAGTCCGAGCACAAGCAGCCGGACGGCAAGCCGCGGCCGGGCAACACCCGTGGTGAGGGCTACGTCGGCCCGCAGGCGATCTACAAGAAGGGCAACCGGCACCTGAGTGGGTGGCAGGCGCTGGACTACGTCCGGCAGCGCTACCCGAAGAACGGCGTTCCGGATTCCGACTACGGTCGCCAGCGCCACCAGCAGCAGTTCGTCAAGGCCATGGTCGGCCAGGCGTTCAGCGCCGACGTGGTGTCCAACCCGATCAAGCTGGACAAGGTGCTCCGCGCCGCCGGCCAGTCGTTGATCTTCAATGGTCGAGGCAACAGGGTCGTCGACTTCGGGCTCGCCCTGAAGGACATCCGCCCGAACGCCATTGAGATGATCAAGCTGCCCGGTGGTGGAGTCTTCGAGGGGCAGAAGTACCTGGGCGAGCAGTTCCAGGAAGGTGTGCCGGACTTCTTCACCGCCCTGCACAACGAGCAACTCGACCCGTTCCTGCTGGAGCACCCGGAATTCGTCAACAAGGCCAAGTAGTCAGGTCGGCGTTGTCCCCACCCGCGTTGGGCGCGCCGCATCGTCAGGCTAGACTTTCGGCAATCCGTAGCCGCAGCAAGGAGACAGCGTGGCACAGCAGCTTCACGTCGAGCTCGTCGCCGTCGAGGAGAAGGTCTGGTCCGGTGACGCCGAGATGGTCGTCGCCCGGACGACCGAAGGCGAGCTCGGTGTCCTGCCGGGGCACGCGCCGCTGCTCGGCCAACTCGCCGAGCCCGGTCAGGTGCGCATCA
>NZ_JBEYSL010000019.1:0-29533 GCF_040642735.1 Micromonospora sp. NPDC047753
AGATCACCGGCCGCGAGGCGCAGATCAACTACGTCGAGCAGAACCGCACCGGTGATCACCAGTGGTACGTGAGCAGCATGGCCCGGTTCGAGGCGCAGTATCCGGACTGGAAGATCACCTACGACGTGCCGATGATCCTGCGGGAGATCTACGAGGCCAACGTGGACAAGTGGGTGGCCCAGCCATGAGCGCCCGGACGAAGCGCAACGTGCTCGGCGTCCTGGTCGACGCCACCGACTACGCCACGGCGACCGACGCGGTGGTGACCGCGGCACACGAACGGCGTCCCCTCGCGCTGACCGCGTTGGCAGTGCACGGTGTGATGACCGGGGTGCTCGACCCGGCGCACAACGCGCGGCTCAACTCCTTCGACGTGGTGACGCCGGACGGGCAGCCGGTGCGGTGGGCGCTCAACCTGCTGCACCACGCGGGGCTCAGCGACCGGGTGTACGGGCCGACCCTGACCCTGCACGTGCTGTCGCGCTTCGCCGACGAAGGGCTACCGGTCTACCTGTACGGCTCGACCGAGGAGACCCTCGCCCGGTTGATCCCGGCCCTGGAGCAGATGTTCCCGGCGCTGAAGATCGCCGGGGTGGAGCCGTCCAAGTTCCGTGCCGTCCAACCCGGTGAGGACGCCGAGATCGCCGACCGGATCCGGTCCAGTGGCGCCCGGTTGGTGCTGGTCGGGCTCGGCTGCCCGCGCCAGGAGGTCTTCACGTACGCCATGCGGCCGCTGCTCGACATGCCGCTGATGGCGGTCGGCGCGGCCTTCGACTACCACGCCGGGCTGCTGCGCCAGCCCCCGCCGTGGATGCAGCGCGCCGGCCTTGAGTGGTTCTGGCGCCTCGGTCTGGAGCCGAAGCGGCTCTGGCGCCGCTACGTCATCCTCAACCCGGCCTACCTGAGCAGGCTCGCCGCGCAGAAGATCGGCCTGTGGAAGGCCCGCCCGCCGGCCCCGGCCACCGAGCGGCCGGCCACCTTCTCGGTCTGAGCCCGATCCGTACGACGCGAGGCCCCACCCGGAACGCCGGGTGGGGCCTTGCGTCGTCGGAACCCGATCAGACGGTCAGGGTCCAGGTGTTGATGTAGCCGGTGTCGGCCGAGTAGGTGTCCCGCACCTGGAGTCGCCAGATGCCGTCGGCGGCCTCACCGGACACGTTCACCGTGTACGTGGCGTTCACGTTGTCGGCGCTGTCCGAGGTGCTGCTGTTCTTCAGCCGGTACGAGCTGCCGTCCGGGGCGAGCAGGTCGATGACCAGATCACCGCGGTAGGTGTGCACGATGTTCACCGCCACGGTGGAGGCCGAGGAGGCGTTGCGACCGCAGCCGGAGATGGTGATCGAGCTGGTCACCGCCGAGCCGGCGTCCGGGATCGACACGTCGGTGCCGTTGGTGCCGGTGCAGCCGGTGGGCGGCGGCGGGGTGCTGCCGGTGCCCACGTAGAGCAGCAGGTTCGGCGAGCCCGAGCCGGGGTTGCTCACCACGTTGGGCGTGGCGTTGGCCACCAGTTGGTTGCGGACCTGAGCCGGGGTCCAGGTCGGGTTGGCGCTGGCCACCAGGGCCGCAGCTCCGACCACGTGCGGGGTGGCCATCGAGGTGCCGCTGATCGTGTTGGTGGCGGTGTTGCTGGTGTACCAGGCCGAGGTGATCGACGAGCCCGGCGCGAAGATGTCCAGGCAGGTGCCGACGTTGGAGAACGACGACCGGGCGTCCGTGCTGGTCGTCGAGCCCACAGTGATGGCTTCCGTGGTGCGCGCCGGTGAGGTGTTGCAGGCGTTCGCGCCGCTGTCGTTGCCGGCCGCCAGGCCGTACGTGACACCCGAGGCGATCGAGTTGCGGACGGCGTTGTCCAGCGAGCTGTTCGCGCCGCCGCCGAGGCTCATGTTCGCCACCGCCGGCTTGATCGCGTTCGCGGTGACCCAGTCGACGCCGCCGATCACACCGGCGTTGGTGCCACTGCCGGAGCAGTTCAGCACCCGTACGCCGACGAGCTGGACGGCCTTGGCCACCCCGTACGCGGACCCGCCGACGGTGCCGGCCACGTGCGTGCCGTGCCCGTTGCAGTCGTCGGCCGACCCGCCGTCCACCGCGTCGTAGCCGGAGGTGGCCCGGCCGCCGAAGTCGTTGTGGGAGAACCGGATGCCGGTGTCGATGATGTAGGCGTGCACGTTGCTCGCCGTGTTCGGGTAGGTGTAGGAGCTGTCCAACGGCAGGTTGCGCTGGTCGATCCGGTCGAGGCCCCAGGAGGGCGGGTTGGCCTGCGTGCCGGAGATCGAGACGGTGTGGTTCTGCTCGACGTACGCCACAGCCGGGTCGGCCGCGATCCGCGCCGCCGCGCGTGCGTTCACCTTGGCCTCGAAGCCGCGCAGCGCCGCCCCGTAGGTGCGGGCCACGGTGCCGCCGTGGCGGCCGGAGAGCCGCTTCGCCGTGTCGCCGACCCGGTCCCGGGCCACAGCGCTGTCCTTGAGTACGACGATGTAGCTGTCCGGCACGGCGGTGGCTCCGCCGGCGGCCCGAACCACACCCACGGGTTCGGCGGCCAGGGCTGGGGTACCGACGGCCAGCACGGTCGCCGCGGCCACCCCGATCAGTACGGACCTTCGTGGAAGACCCATTTCCTACCTCCCTCTGACCGGCGGTGGAACGTGACCGCCGGTCCCAACATCAATCGACAGTTGCCGATCTAGCTGAGGGTAAGTCAGCCGTCGGGCAGTTGAACATGTCGAAACGGCCATACCTTCGAGTGATGACCCCCTACGGGCCCGGCGTCCGGGGCGAACGGGGGGCACGCCCGGATTCGCTCCGCCCGGATTCGGGAAAGACTCTCGAACATGGAGAGTCAGCTCAGCATCCTGCTCCCGGTCGCCGCCGTCTGGCTGGCCGCCGGCGTCGTTGCCGACGGCCTTCCCCGGCTGCGCAACACCCGCATGCTGCGTCGGCGTACCGGATGGTTGCTGGTGCTGGCCCTCACCGGCGTGGCGCTCACCGCCGCCGTGCTCGGCGGCGGACTGTTCAGCGCCGGCACCGCTCCGATCGACCGGGCCGCCGCCGGGCTCACACTGGCCGCCGGCCCGGCGCTCGTTGCGACGGTCTGCTCGGTACGACGGATCCGCCGGCTGTGGGCCGGCGCGGGCGCGTTCGCCAGTGCCCCCGCCACCCCCGCGCCGCACGGGCTGCGCGCCGCCGCCGCCCACCCCCTCGTGGGGCTGCCGCTACAGGTCACCGCCCTGGCCACGGTGCCGGCGTTGATCGCCGCCGCTGGCGCCGACCTCGGGGCCGACCCCGGCGTCACCGGGCCGGCGATCACCGTGGGCGCGCTTGCGGTGATCGCCATCGGGGTCCGGCACGCGCTACGCCACAACCGCCTCGCGGAGCGGGCCCAGCCCGCCGTCGCAGGGTCAACGCGGGCGGCTGGCGCTCTGCACGTATAGCAGTTCCAGGATCGACCTGGTCGCCTCGAACCAGCGGTCCAGCCAGTCCTGCGAGGGCACTGTGCCCTTCGGCGGCAACTCCATCAGCAGACCACGCAGCAACGGGTGGTCCGCCAAAGACTCGGGCGGCTCCATCGGCCAGCCCGCTGGCGGGAACGACGGCTCGATCAGCGGGTTCGGGTCCAGTGAGGGCAGCGACAGCGGAGGATCCGTCGTCTCGGAAGCACCCTCCCGCCCGCTCAACTCCTGGTCGGTCGAGACCACCTCGGTCAGAACCGTGTCCCGACGAGCGCCGCGATACTTGCCACCGAACCGCTCCGGCTTGGCCGGACCGGTGGTGAGGTTGTCTGAACCGATCGTCGTCATCCGTCTCGCCTACTCGCTCGGTTGCGGGTCGGTGCGGCGGGTCGTCGACCAGCGCCGTACCGACCGGTTCAACGAGACGGGGACGCTCTGGCGACGGGAATCCCGACGGAACCTGGCCGACTCCTGCCGCGACGCGGCAGTCAGCCGCGCCCACCGCGGACACGGCGGAGTCCCCGTCCGGCGAACCGGACGGGGACTCCACTGACCAGTCGGTCAGATCGCGCCGAACACACCACCCCGGGTGCCTGAAACGAAGGAGTGCCAGTCACCCGGTGCGAAGACCAGGGCGGGGCCCGCCTTGTCCTTCGAGTCCCGCACTCCGACCGCGCCCGTCACGTACGCCACCTCCACGCAGTTGTCACAGTTCGGCCCGCTCTTCGAGCTCTTGAACCATGCTGCCTGCGTCAGGTCCACGGGGAACCCTTTGGTCGCCATTTCCACAACGGCTCCTCTGCCAGTTTTGCGATGTGTGCGACGGACTCCTCCGGACGTATGGCCGCAGCGCGGATGTGATCGAAGATGAAGCTGTACTTCTGTAGTTCGTCGCTCTTCTCGAGGAAGAGCCCACCCGTGGCGTTCTCCGCGTACACAACATCCGGATCACCGGGCTCAGGGAAGCTGAGGATCGTGAACGTGCCGTCCATGCCGGCATGCGCACCCACCTCGAAGGGCAGGATCTGCAGCGTCACGTTCGGCAACTCGGCCACCTCGACCAACCGCTTGAGTTGACCGCGCATCACCTCGTCCCCGCCCACCGGCCGACTTACCACCGCCTCATCGAGCACCACCCACAGATCGACCGGATCGTCCTGGGTCAATAACGACTGACGGCCCAAACGGACACGCACTCTTTGATGCACCTGATCGGCGGTGAAGTCCGGCCGGGCGGCACGGATCATGGCCCCGGCGTACTCCTCGGTCTCCAGAAGACCCGGAACGACCTGCTGTTCGTACGCCCGGATCGAACTGGCCGCCGCCTCCAGCCCGACGTACGCGCCGACGAGCACGGTGCTGTAGGGGTGCCACCAGCCCTTCTGGCGGGCCTCCCGGGCGATCTGCACGAGCTCGTCGCTCTCGGCGCCGACGACGCCGTAGATCCGCAGCATGTCCCGCACGTCGCGTGGGGTGGCCGTGGTGTGCCCGGTCTCGATCCGGGAGACCTTGGACGCCGAGCATTCCAACTGTTCGGCGACCACCTCGATGGTGATTCCGGCGGACTCCCGCTGGCGACGCAGCTCGGCCCCGAGCCGCCGCCGTCTGATGGTGGGACTGCGCCGCTCACTCATCGCGCAACCCCGTGAGTCACTGGTCTCCGCCGCTGGCTGCTCGACCCCACTCGGGCTACCTCCGGTAACGCGCCACTGGGTGACACCCGCCGGGGGCGCGACCGTCGACCGGCGAGCGTTCGCGACGAAGGGGGTGGTGCCGGTCCTCGGCCGGCCGCGACGGGCGAAACCGATCCCCAGTCTGCCGCCCGGACGCGGATGGCTTCAATAGGCCTTTCGCGCGACACGCTCACGTATCGGCAAAAGTCGACGTGCAACTTGCATGAAGCACGTCCCTGATGCACTCTGTCCGTATGGCACGGATCACTCAGCGTCTCCGTTCGGTCCCTCGGAGTGGTGACCCCACCGCTTCGGGGAGGCCGGGCACGACGCGGGCCCGGCCGACGACAACGCGACCTGCTCCGGGGTAAGGACCCCGCCGCTGCAAGCCGGCAAGCTGCGGCGGCGGGCGCGTTCCCGGAAGCAACCGGGTGGTGGTCGGGTGACGGCACGTCACCAGCGGGGTACGGCCCGACCACCGCCATCCGCACCACCGGTTCACGAGGCACGACCCCGTCACCGGCCGAGACGTCCCCCGTTCAGGCACCGCCGGCGCAATCGCCGGCCGATCCTCCCCAGGAGCCCATGTGCTTCCCCGCACCGGTGACGTACTGCATGTGACACGCGCGGCGAGTGTCCAGTTCCTCAGGCCGATCAAGTTCCGGGTGATCCGGGTCCTCGACTGGCCGACCTATGACGGCTGGCTGTGGCTCGACGGCTACGAGTTGAACACCGCGGGCGACGCTGTCACCCGACGGTCGATCTTCGTTCAGCGGGAAGGGTTGCAGCAACTGCAGGCCGCCCCCGAACCCCGTCCGCACACCGTGCGGGCCCGCCGCCCGGTCGCGCGTACCCCGCTCCGGGTGGGCTGACCGACCCGAACCGCCGCCGGTGGGCGTGCCATCGCCATAGAATCGGTACGCCCACCCCGGCACGTTCCACCCGCTCGTCCAGGACCCTGACCCTGGGATGGTCATGGTCAATCAGCCCGCCCTGCGGCGGCACCACCGCTCTCTCATCGCCTATGCCTTCGGACTCCTCGCCCTCCTCGGGGCGATGGCGACACTCCTGGTCCTCGCCCGCGACCCGGCGATGTCGTCCACCCGGCTGACCGCACCGGTGCCCGCGCCGGAGATCACCGTGCTCGACTCCGACCCGCCGACGGGCGACGGTCAGTCGGTCTACGAGAAACCCGGCTGGACCGACACCGACACCCCGGCCGACCAGGCTGGTGGTACCGACCGGACCGGGCCGGTGTCCGGGCTGGGTGCCGGCGGCCAGTCCGACGGCCGTCAGGAACTCACCGAGGCCGCTCCGGCTGGGCACAGCGCCACGGACATCCGCCATTCCCTCTTCTGGTCCGGCATCTTCGGCCTCGCCATCTCGCTGGCCGGCATCGGCCTCGTCGGCACCCGCCGCCGGATGTGGTGACCAACGGTCACGACGTGCTCGTCACAGTGGGGCTCGGTGTGGTCGGGCTCGCCCCGGTCGAGGGCTGGGCCTGGGAGATGATCAACAACACCTCGTCGTCGGTGGACACCGACGTGCCGGCGTCCGGCTCGGTGCCCACCACGGTCCCGGGTGGCAACTCCGACGGGCGGTACACCACCCGGTAGGTCAGGCCGAGCCGAGCCAACAGCCCTTCGGCGGTGGCCTGCGGCAGGCCGGCGAGCGGTGGCACCGGCAGTTCGTCCGGCGCTTCCGTCGTCGGCGAGCTGCTCGGCGACTCACTGGTGGGCGCCGCCGACGTGGGGGCTGCGCTGGTCGGCAGGGCGCTGGGGGCACTGGTCGGCGGAGGCGACGGGGTGGGCCCTCGATCCTCCCGGTCGTCGTCCTGCTGGGCGAGCACCACCCAGAGCGCGCCCCCGAGCAGGCCGGCGAGCAGCAGCGCCAGTACGCCCCAGAGGATCGGCGACCACCACCGCCGGCCACCCTGCTCCTCGACGTACCACTCACCGCCGGCGTCATCCGGTCGGGGCGAGCGCACCTCGGCCCGACCGGACCAGGCCGGCGGTATCGGCGCCGTCCGGTCGGCCGGCGGGCCCGGCCGGGTGCCGGCGGACCGGTCGATCGGCATCGTCTCGTCGGCCGGCGGGCCCGGCCGGGTGCCGGCAGACCGGTCGATCGGCATTGTCTGGTCGGGCGAAAGATCGGGATGAGCCGGGACGGTCCGGTCGATCGGTGCCGTCTCGTCCGGTCCGTCGGCGGCGGGCCCGGTCGGGGCCGGCCGATCAGCGGCGGAGGGCAGAGGTCGGGTCCGGTCGTCGTCGTGCTCGTCGGCGGGAGGCTCCTGGCGGTCGTCGCTCATCGCACGTCCTTTCCCGAACCCGGACGGGCGTCATGGCCCTCGACCGCCAACCTAGTCGCCCACACCACCATCGGTGGGGATCAGCGTGCCGAGCCGCGCCGGCTGTCGGCGAGACAGGACGCGGTACGGGCCGCGAGGCGCGAACCCGCCGGCCTGGAATCAGGGAGTGGGTTTCGCTGTCGGCTGGCCGTCGGAGCCACACCAGATGCTGACCTGGTCGTTCCACCGGGCCGGGCCGTCCTCGGCGGGCTCCTGCCGGCTGACCTTTCCAGTACGTCCGCTGAGGTAGCGCGGGTAGAGGCCCTCGTCGACCAACTCGTCGGCGGCGTCGGCGCAACTCTCGCCGACCACGTCCGGCACCTCGGCGGCCGGCGCCGGCCCGGCAACCTGTAGTTGCACCGTCGTCCCCCGGGCGACCTCGGTGCCAACGTCCGGTGTGGTGCTCTCGACCGTACGGCCGACGCCGCCACCGAAGACCAGCCGCCAACCGAGCCGCTGCTTGCGCAGCGCATCCCGGGCCTGCTCGAAGTCGGTGCCGATCACCGGCGGCACGGTCAGGCCGGCTGCCTTGGTCGGGGCGGCGGAGGTCTGGACCGCCGACGGTGTCGGTCGGCCGCTGCTCGGCCGGGGTGCGGTGGGCCGGGTGGTCGACGCGCCAGCCGTGGTCGCAACGGCCAGCGGGTCACCAGAGGATGCGTCGTCCTCACCGGCCAGCAGCCAGCCGCCGGTCGCACCCACGGCGGCGAGCAGCACCGCTGCCAACCCACCGCCGAGCACAACGCTGGCCCGGCCCGCGCCGCCACCGGCGGCATTCTGCTGGCCCGTGTTCGTGTCCGTCATAACGCCCACCGCCTCATCACCGGCGACCGTACCGCCCGCCGCCCAACCCGCCCGCACCGGCGGTCCACACCGGCGGGTCTCTGCGACTCGCCGCGCCGACGACGGGACGTTACGCTGCCCGGCATGGCCAGACAGGGCTGGGGAGTGTCGATCGCGACGGCGATCGGGGTCGCTGCCGGCGCGGGTGCCGCACAACTGGGCTTCGGCTACGGGCTCGGCGTCATCACCTGGACGCCCACCGATGCCGGTGCGACCGACACAGCCTGGGCGGACGGCCTCGCCTGGGCCACCTGGCTCGCCGCCAGTTCGACGGTCCTCGGCGCGGTCTGCGCGCAGCGGCTGCACCAACGCAACGCCCCGGCGAAGACAGTGATCTCTACGGAAACCTCGCCAGACGGTGCTGCCCCTCAGGAGGGCCCGCGGCTCGACGAGCGGCGGCCGGAGCACGACAGCCCGGTCGACGGGCCTTCACCGGTCGTCGACACCGCCCGCGCGGAGGGGGCAGGCACGCCACCAGCGGCGGCCGACCCACCGGTCAACGACCGGGGCGGCCTGCTGCGCCGGGTGGCAGTGGCGCTTGGCGCCGGGCTGGGCGGGCTGGTCACCGTCCTGTTGATCGCGGTACCCGCGCGGGTCGCGACCGGCGCGGACACCGGCGCCCCGCAACGCACGGCCGCCGTACAGGCGACGCTGGGCATCCTGATCGGCGTCCTCATCGCGATCTGGGCGCTTCGCTCCCGAGCCGCCGCGGTCAACGTGACAGCGACGGCCGCCTGGCTCTGGTTGCTCGCGGTGATCTCCGTCATCGACGGGGTACGCGTCGGACGGGGGCTGACCGGCGCGCAGCTCGGTACCTGGCAGTTCGACCCGGACCACGCCCGTTACTGGATCGGGGGCCAGCTCTACTGGCCCGGTGCGCTGCTGGCACTGGTGCCCGCGCTGCTGATCGGCGTACTGGCCGCTCGGCGGTCCGCCCGCTCGGGCGGACACCGCGTGGGTGCGGCGGCCTCCGGCGCGGCGGGCCCGGTGCTCGTCGCGCTCGCCTACCTGACAACTCTGCCGCACTGGTCGACGCTGGGCCCCGCGCAGCTGTCCACCCAACTGATCGCCCCGTACGCGGTGATCGCCGGTATCGGCGGCTCGGTGCTGGCCGCCCGCCTCGGCGAGCGAAGCGACCGGAACCGCCCGGCCGAACAGAGCCGCCCGGCCCGGCGGAGTGCTGCGCCTCGGGGCACGGTGACCGACCCGGCCCCGGTGACCGGGACCGAGCCCGCGCCGCCGGTCTCCGGCGCGACGGCCGAACCCACTGCGTCAACTGCCGGAGCCTCGGCCTCGACGGCTGGAACCACGGGACGGCGCAGGAAAGTCAGCGTGCCGTCGCAGATGCCCAGGACGGGCTCGCAGCCGGGCGAAGCCACCGCCGCAGCGCAGGTGCCCGCTCCGCGTACGGACCCCGACCGCTCGGATCCGACCCCTCCTACCGGATCCACGACGGAGGACACGGCCCCGAGCAGCCGCCGCACCCGTGCAGCCCGCCGCCCCACCACCGACTAACCCCGCCCGGCCGCCCTCACCCTGTTGATCATGAAGTTATTGCCACCTGGCTCGGCGTGTCATGGCAACAACTTCATGATCAACGCGCTTGGTGGGGATGGGGGCGGTGGGTGGGGGGGTGCCGGGGGGGGTTAGGTGGTTGGCCAGGTGTGGACGGGTTCGTTGGTGCGCTGGAGTTCGGCGTAGCGCTGGACCATGTGGTGCAGCGCGGCAGGCCGGTCCATGCCGTGGCGTCGCTCCGCCGCCCAGACCGCCTCGGTCTGCCAGACGGCGCCGTTGCGGCCGGTACGGCAGCGCTGCTCGATGATGTCGAGCAACCGGTCCCGCTGCGCCGGGGCGACGCCGAACCCGTCCAGGCCGGTGGCGGCGGTGGGCAGTAGTTGGTCCAGGACCAGTTTGGTGACCGGCACGTCGCCGAGCCCGGGCCAGTGCAGCACGGCGTCGAGACCACGTCGGGCGGCGGCGTGGAAGTTCTCCTCGGCGGAGCTGAAGGTGAGTTGGCTCCAGATCGGGCGGTCGGCCTCGGCCAGGCCGCGTACCAGCCCGAAGTAGAAGGCAGCGTTGGCCAGCATGTCCACCACAGTCGGGCCGGCCGGCAGCACCCGGTTCTCCACCCGCAGATGGGGTCGGCCGTTCATGATGTCGTAGACGGGACGGTTCCACCGGTAGACCGTGCCGTTGTGCAACCGCAACTCCCCGAGCTGTGGCACACCGCCGGCGTGCAGGACCTCCACCGGGTCCTCGTCCTCGCAGATCGGCAGCAGCGGCGGGAAGTACCGGACGTTCTCCTCGAACAGGTCGAAGATCGAGGTGATCCACCGTTCGCCGAACCACACCCGTGGCCGTACGCCCTGGGCCTTCAGCTCGTCCGGACGGGTGTCGGTGGCCTGCTGGAACAGGGCGATCCGCGTTTCGGCCCACAATTGGCGGCCGTACAGGAAGGGGCTGTTCGCCCCGACCGCCACCTGCACACCCGCGACGGCCTGGGACGCGTTCCAGTAGTCGGCGAAGCTGTCCGGGGCGACCTGGAGGTGGAACTGGAGGCTCGTGCAGGCGGCCTCGGGGGCGATCGAGTCGGTGTGCGTGCGCAACTGCTCGACGCCGCGGATGTCCAGCTCGATGTCCTCGCCCCGGGCGCCGACGATCTGGTCGTTGAGCACCCGGTAACGCTCGTTGGTGGAGAGGTTGTCCTCGACCAGGTGCCCCTCGGTGAGGGTGGGCAGGATGCCGACCAGGACGATCTTCGCGTCGGATCTGGCGGCACGCTCGTCGGCCCGGGAGAGGCTGCCGCGCAGGTCGTGCTCGTAGTCGGCGAAGCCGTTGCCCTCGATGAGTCGGGGCTCGGCGTTCAGTTCCAGGTTGAACTGCCCCAATTCGGTCTGGAAGAGGGGGTCCGCGATGTCGGCGAGGATCTCCTCGTTGCGCATCGCCGGCTCGGCGGCCGAGTCGACCAGGTTGAGCTCGATCTCCAGACCGGTCATCGGCCGGTCGGCGTCGAAGCCGAAGTCGTCCAGCATCAGGGCGAAGACGTCCAGGCACCGCCGCACCTTCTGCCGATATCGGACGCGATCATCCCGGGTGAAGGCGCCCTCTGAGACGTCCCTGCCCATGTGTCCTCCCGACGGCCGGCGCGGTCGGGATCATCCCGTCCCGGAAGCGCTTTGTGAAGCATCCACGGTAAGAGCGCCCACCTGACCGGGGCCAGAGGCCGACGGCGGTGATCCGACGTCGACCGGGGTGGACGCGCTCGTGGCGCCATCTGTACCCCGTCGTCGACCGACTGGACCCGAAAGCGGTGAGAACAACCCGTGACAATTACCACCGCCAGTGGGAACGACGCAGGGCCCGCGCCGACGTGCGGCGCGGGCCCTGCGTACCGGATCGCCGGGAGGATTCCCCTGGCCCTCCGGCGATCCCCGGGGATCAGGCCTGGCGTACGGCCTCGCCCTCGATCTCAATCTTGATCTTGCGGCTGACCAGCACGCCCCCGGTCTCCAGGGCGACGTTCCAGGTCAGGCCGAACTCCTCGCGGTCGATCTCGGTGCTCGCGGAGAAGCCGAAGATGTCCTGGCCGAACGGGCTGCGGCCGACACCCTCGAACTCCACCTCCAGCTCGACCGGACGGGTGACGTCCTTGATGGTCAGCTCACCGGTGAGCACGAACTCGCTGCCGCTACGGGACTTGACCCCGGTGCTGCGGAACTCGAGCGTCGGGAACTTCTCGGCGTCCAGGAACTCGGGGCTGCGCAGGTGCGCGTCCCGGTCGGCCTGGGTGGTGTCGACGCTGGCGGCCTGAATGGTGGCGACGACCGACGACTGCAGCGGGTCCTCGGCGACGGTGATGGTGGCGGTCGCGTCGTTGAACTCACCGCGAACCTTGCTCACCATCATGTGCCGGGCAACGAAGCCGACCCGCTTGTGCGCCACGTCGAGCGCGTAGGTGCCGGCCGCCGGGATGGTGAGGCCGTCCCAGTCGCGGGTAACCGTCTCGATGCTGCTGGTCATGCTGCTGTCCTCCAGGGGATTGTTTAATAGCCCAACGACTGCCTGAGCAACTATAACCGCAACAATATTCCCCGTGTCAAGCACTGGTATGATGAACGGGTGACCAACGTCTTCGACGATCCCCGGATCACCGCCGTCGGCCTGCTCTTCGAGGCACACGCCGGGCTGTCCGCCCGGTTCAACGCCCAACTCGAGGAGCACGGCCTCTCCGCGGTCGAGTTCGAGGTCATCACGCGACTGGCCCGCTCGCCGGGCAACCAACTACGCATGACCGACCTTGCCGCACAGACCTCCCTGTCGACAAGCGGAGTGACCCGGGTCGTGGACCGGATGGAGCGCGACGGGCTGCTGACCCGCCGGGCCTGCCCGAACGACCGCCGCAGCTCGTACGCGGTGGTCACCGCCTCCGGGATGCAACGCCTCAACGAGACGCTGCCCGGGCATCTGCAGATGATCGAGCAGTGGTTCACCGGGCAACTCGACCCAGAGGCGCTGGTGGCACTCCTCGACGGGTTGCGCCGCGTCCGCGACGCCGCTCATCCGTGCGCAACCGCCGGCAGTGACGACGTCAGCCCGGAGCAGGCCGCCGTCACCGACGACGCCGCCCGACGGCGCTGACCACCACTCGCCGTCGGGCGGTGGCAGCGGCAGAAAGACCGGCAGAACTGATCCAGCCAAGCTGGAGAATTCGGTCCAAGCCGACTTTCTGCCACCCCATCGGTGGCAGGCTTCGGGCACCGGGGATCACCGGGGGGTGACGGCGCGGGCGATCAGCGAGGGGTAGCACCAAAGGGGGCTCTTCGCCCGCGCCACTCTCCCGTCGCGATCCGCTCGGGGACAGCGCAGGGCTCGATCCGCTCGGAGACAGCGCAGGGCTACTGAGCCGGTCCACCCCGGGCGGCGATCAGCGCGTAGAGCAGTCCCGACTCCTGCGGCAACAGCCGGATGCCGCTCTCCACACAGACCCGGTCCAGTCGATCGAGCACCGACGGGTCCGCAGTGCTCGCAGCCAGCCCCACCAGCGCCTCCACCACGTCACGGCGATCCTGCCCCGCATGGTCGGCGGCGGCCGCGAACCACTCGGCAGCCAACTCCCGGTCCCCCCGGTGCAGCGCCAGGTTCCCCTCGATCAGCGCACAGAGCCCGGCCTCCGGGCCACCCCAGACCAGCTCCGAGTCGTCCGAGCGCGGTCGCGGCACGCTCCGCGCCGGCAGCGCCTCCCCGCCCCCGGCGCGCAACTCGGTCAGCACCGCTGTCGCCTCCGCGGCCCGCCCGTCCTGGGCGAGCGCCAGCCCGACGGTCCCGAGCACCCGACGGCGACGCCCGGGATCACCCAGCTCGGACAGGGCAGCGATCGCTCGCCGACCACGGTCGATGGCGTCCGCGTACCAGCCCTCCAGTCGGGCGACCTCGGCTCGATTGGCCCAGCCCAGCACCCGCAGCCGCTGCTCCCCACTCTCGGCGGCGAGTCGGTCCACCGCGGCGAGTCGGCGGCGGGCCGCAGCCAGATCGCCCGCGCGGATCTCGTGCCAGGCGAGGCTGTTCTGGGCCACCGCCAGGTCCCGGGTCCGCCCGTTGCGGGCGGCCAACCGCAGCAGGGCCTCGGCCTGCTCGCGCGCCTCGTCCTGCCGCCGGACGGAGATCAGCAGGGTGCCGAGCACGTTTCTCGCCTCCAACTCCCCGGTGACGTCGCCGGCCTGCCGAAAGGTGTCCAACGCCGCACGGGCCGTCGACAACTCCTCGGCACCGGCGCCGTGCTCCGCGGCGAGCCGGGCGACGCCGAGGGCGGCCCAGCCACGCAGGAGAGGATCGGCGTCGGCGGTCCGCGGGTCCGCCAGCAGCCGCCGCAGCCACTGCCGCCCGACGACGTCGCGTCCACGGAACCGCCACCAGCGGGTCAGACAGGCCGCCAGCCGCAGCGCTGTCAACGGGTCGTCGGTGGCCGCGTGGGCCAACGACGAGCTGATGTCACTGCTCATCTCGTCCAGCCGGTGCACCGCGTCGGGTAACCGTGGGCCGATCAGGTCACTGGCGGTACGGGCCACCAGGCGCGCGATGACCTCCGCGTGTCGACGCCGGATGCAGGTCAGCTCACCTCCGCCGGCCGCCTGCTCGACGGCGTAGTCCCGAACCGCGTCGAGCAGCCGGAACCGGAACGACCCGGTTCCGCGTACGCTCAGCAGCCCCAGCTCGACGAAGCGGTCCAACAGTGGAACCGGGTCGATCGCCACGGTGCCGTCCCGGTCGGCCTCGTCGACGAGCATCTCCTCGGCCAACTCGACCGACCAGCGGTTACCGAAGACGGCCAGTTGCCGCAGCGCGGCCTGTTCGTCAGACGCCAACAGGCGGTAGCTGAACGCCACCGCGTCTCGCAGGGTGACGGCGACCGAGACCGCCGCACTGGTGTCGGGTCCGCTCCTCCGGCTGCCGAGCGCCTCCGGTGCGTCCCAGGCCGGGTGGGCGGACGCGTCCGCGTGGGTGGCCAGGTCGAGCACCCGGTCGCCGTACCTGTCGAGCAGTTCGGTGAGGTCGAGGAGACGGCCCCGGGCGGCCATCAGCTCGATGGCCAACGGCAGCCCGCCCAACCGGCGCACCAACGCGGCGAGCGCCGGCAGCTCAGCGGGGGCGGGCGGCTCCCGGCGGACCTGAGCGAGCCGGGCGGTGAACAACGCGACAGCCGGCCATGATTCGAGCCCGGAGTGCTCGGCCTCCGGTGGTGGCACGTCGAGTGGCGCGACCGGCCAGACCCGCTCGCCGGGCAACCCGACCGGGTGCCGCCCGGTGACCAGCACCCGCAGCGACGGCAGCGCTCCGAGCAACCGGTGCAGGGTCGCGGCCACCGGGCCGGGCGCGCGCTCCACAGCGTCCATCACCAGTAGCGTCGGCCGCCCGGCGAGCAGCGCCACGAGTTCGGACAGGCGCGCCACGCCGAGCACGGACATCGAGGCGGCGAGCACGTCCGGACCGTCGGCGCCCTCGCCCACCAGCACCCCGGCAACACCGGCCGGGTGAGCGGCGGCCACCAGGTGCGCCACCGACGTCGCCAGGGCGGTCTTGCCGACGCCGGCCAACCCGACGAGGCTCACCAACCGGGGTCCCCGCTCCGCGGTCAGCATTTCGGCCAGCTCGGTGAGGTCGCGCTCCCGGCCGATCAACTCCACCGGCGGCGGGAGCGCGACCGACCTGTCGGCGGGGGCGGCGGCCGACGTGGCGTTGCCCCCGCCGACCGCCAGCGCCGTCGAGGTGGCGTCCGGCGAGGCCGGTTCGGCACCGGCGCCGCGGGCAGCGGCCAGGAACGCCGCCCGACTGGTGCCGGTCAGCGCCAGTGCCCCGGCGAGCAGTTCCACAGTGGTGCGTTGTGGCCGGTTCGACCGGCCACGCTCCAGGTCACGGACCGTCCGCACACCCACCCCGGCCCGGGACGCCAGCTCGGCCTGGGTGAGGCCGGCTGCGCGTCGATGCCCGCGGAGCAGCTCCGGCAGGGTGGTACGTCCAGCCGGGCTCCGCGACCATTCATGATCCGGAGTCATGGGCTCGAAGAGTACGGATGGACTACGACCGTCGGCAGTCGAACGTCGGGCTACTGACGTCCGCTCGCCGAAACCCGACAGCCGTACGGACAGCCCGTCCGGGACGAGCGGCCGATCAGCTCGGCCTGGCCGCTCAAAGACCCAGATCCCGAGCGATGATCATCCGCTGCACCTCGCTGGTGCCCTCGCCGATCTCCAGGATCTTGGAGTCCCGCCAGAACCGGGCCACCGGGTACTCGTTCATGAAGCCGTACCCGCCGTGGATCTGGGTGGCCTCCCGGGCGTTGTCCACGGCGATCGTGCTGGCGTGCAGTTTGGCGATGGCGGCCTGCCGCTTGAACGGCTCGCCGGCCAGCATCCGTGCGGCGGCGTCGTAGTACGCGAGGCGAGCGGTGTGCGCCTTCAGCTCCATGTCGGCGATCTTGAACTGGATGGCCTGGTTGGCGCCGATCGGCTGACCGAAGGCGTGCCGCTCCTTCGCATACTTGATCGACTCGTCGACACAGCCTTGCGCGAGGCCGACGGCGAGCGCGGCGATCGCGATCCGGCCCTCGTCGAGGATCCGCAGGAACTGCGCGAAACCCCGACCCCGGGCGCCGAGCAGGTTGGCGGCCGGCACCCGGCAGTCGTCGAAGGTCAGCTCGTGGGTGTCCGAGGCGGTCCAGCCCACCTTGGAGTAGCCGGGCGCGACGGCGAACCCGGGCGTTCCGGTGGGGACGATGATCGTCGACAGCTCCTTGGAGCCGTCCGGGTTCGTGCCGGTCACCGCGGTGACGGTGACCATGGCGGTGATGTCGGTACCCGAGTTGGTGATGAACGCCTTCGACCCGTTGATCACCCACTCGTCGCCGTCCAGCACCGCCCGGGTCTGCGTGCCGGCGGCGTCCGAGCCGGTGCCGGGCTCGGTGAGACCGAAGCCGGCCAGCGCCTCGCCGCTGAGCAGTCGGGGCAGCCAGGTCGCCTTCTGCTCCTCGGTGCCGAAGCGGTAGATCGGCATCGCGCCCAGCGAGACCGCCGCCTCCAGGGTGATGGCCACGCTGGAGTCGACCCGGGCCAGCTCCTCCAGGGCCAGGCAGAGCGCGAAGTAGTCGCCGCCCATGCCGCCGTGTTCCTCGGCGAAGGGCAGACCGAACAGGCCCATCTTGCCCATCTGCCGGATCACCTCGTACGGGAAGGTGTGCTGCTCGTAGTGCTCGGCGATGACCGGGGCGATCACCTCGCGGGCGAATTCCCGCACGCTCTCACGCAGCGCCGCTTGTTCGTCGGTGAGCCGGAAGTCCATCTCATCCTCCTGTAAGGACGGTCCGCCCCGGCGCTCGTGACGCCGGGGGCGGGTCGCTGTGCGGGCCTGAGTCGATGGTCAGACCGGGGTGACGCCGTGCCGACGGCGGGAGAAGTGCCGATCCTTGGTACGCGCCGCCGCGAATCGACGGACCAGCTCGGTGCGCAGGTCCTGCGGCTCGACGATGGCGTCCACCACCAGCTCGCTGGCCAACCGGACGACGTCGATGTCCTGCTCGTACTCGGCCCGCTTGGCGGCGACGAAGGCCGCCCGCTCGTCCTCGTCGGCAATGGCGGCGATCTTGTTGGCGTAGACCGCGTTCACGGCGGCCTCGGCACCCATCACGGCGATCTTCGCGGTCGGCAGCGCGATCGTGGCGTCCGGCTCGAACCCGGGCCCGGCCATCGCGTAGAGACCGGCGCCGTACGCCTTGCGGACCACCACGCAGATCTTCGGAACTGTCGCCTCGGAGATCGCGGTGATCATCTTGGCGCCGTGCCGGATGATGCCCTGCTTCTCCACCGCGCTGCCGACCATGAAGCCGGGCACGTCGCTGAGGAACAGCAGCGGCACGTTGAACGCGTCGCAGAGCTGCACGAACCGGGTGGCCTTGTCGGCCGAGTCGACGAAGAGCACGCCGCCCTTGAACATCGAGTTGTTGCCGACCACACCGACGACCTGGCCGTCGAGGCGGCCGAAGCCGATGGTCAGCTCCTTGGCCCAGAGCGCCTGGATCTCGAAGAACGACCCCTCGTCGAGCAGGCCCTTGACGTACCGCCGCATGTCGAACGCCTGCCGCTCACTGGCCGGCACCAAGGCGGCCAGGTCGGCCTTCGCGGGCGCGGCGACCGCCGGTGCGGTCGGCGGCGCCTGCGTCCAGTTCGCCGGCAGGTACGACAGGTAGGTCTTCACGACGTCGAGCGCGTCGGCCTCGGTCTTGCAGAGGAAGTGCCCCACGCCGGATTCGGCGGTGTGCACCTTCGCCCCGCCCATCGCCTCCAGTGTGGTCTTCTCGCCGGTGACCATCTCGACCATCCGGTCGGAGCCGAGGTACATGCTGGCGTTGCCGTCGACCAGCGCCACCACGTCGCAGAATGCTGGAATGTACGCACCACCGGCGGCGCTCGGGCCGAACAGCGCGCAGACCTGTGGGATCGAGCCGGAGGCACGAACCTGGTTCCAGAAGATCTTGCCGGCGCCACGGCGACCGGGAAAGAGATCGACCTGGTCGGTGATCCGGGCGCCGGCCGAGTCGACCAGGTAGACCATCGGCACGCCGGCGCCGTACGCCCGCTCGATGATCCTGATGATCTTCTCGACGGTGCGGGCGCCCCAGCTGCCGGCCTTGACCGTGGAGTCGTTGGCCATCAGGCAGACCTGTCGGCCGTCGATGGTGGCGGTGCCGGTCACCACGCCGTCGGCGGGCAGCCCTTCGGCCATCGTGTTGGCGTAGAGGCCGTCCTCGACGAACGAGCCCTCGTCGACCAGGAGCGCTACCCGTTCACGGGCGAAGAGCTTGCCCTTGGCCGCGTTGGCCGCGTGGTACTTGTCCGCGCCGCCGGACCGGGCCCGCTTGCGCAGCTGCTCCAGTGCCTCACCGTCGAGCGTCACGCCGACTCCTCCGCCATACTGACCTGAACGATCGTTAGGCTAGCGCATCGGCGCGACTGTCGGCGACCTACGAGCGAACCAGACAGTTGAGCCGAGAGCAAGACATTGAAAAACGTGAATACATATCGCTAGGCTCCTGACACCCCTCTCAGATTGGAGTCAGCGATGACCTCACGACTCAATCGGCTCGCCGTCGCGGTGCTCGCGACGACACTCGCCACCCTCGGCGTCACGGTCGCCAACCCGTCGCCCGCGTCCGCCGCCATGACGATCTGCTACAACACCAGCCAGGCGGGCAGCTACGCCGGCACGGCCAACCAGGCCGCCTCGATCTGGAACAACGCCACAGTCAACCTCACGCTCTCCGCCAACTGCGGCTCGAACCTGCGCATCTACCAGATCACCGGCGGCGGCTCGTACGCCCAGCGGACCAGCCTCGGCAACGGCCGGGTCTACATCGACACCCAGCAGGCCGCCCAGTACAGCGTGCTGCGGATCATGACCCACGAGATCGGGCACATCCTCGGTCTGCCGGACAACTACAACGGGAACTGCTCGCTGCTGATGTCCGGCGGCAGCGCCGGCACCAGCTGCACCAACCCGTACCCGAGCAGCGCCGAGGCGAACCGGGTCAGCAACCTCTTCGCCGGCACGTTCAGCGCCACCGACCGCAGCGCGGACATCTTCCGCGACAGCTGGCCGAGCGCGCTCACCACGGTGAACTGACCGAACCCGCGAAAAAACGAAGGGGCCGGCGCGTGCGTCGGCCCCTTCGTCGCGTCCTCAGCTCGGCAGCGGCGTCAGCCGGGTACGCGGACCGGCCCGCAGCACACCCGACGGCAGCTTCTTGCCGAGCAACTCCTCGGCCAACTCCGCCACCTCGATGAGCGCCGGCAGGTCGATGCCGGTGTCGATGCCCATGTCGTGCAGCATGTGCACGGCCTCCTCGGTGGCCAGGTTGCCGCTCGCCCCCGGCGCGTACGGGCAGCCACCGAGGCCACCGACGCTGGCGTCGAACTCGGTCACCCCCAGCTCCAGCGCGGTCAGCAGATTGGCCAGCGCCGTACCCCGGGTGTTGTGGAAGTGCAGCAGGACCGGCACGTGCGCGTTGCGGTCGCGTACCGCGGTCAGCAGCTCGCGGACCCGACGTGGGGTGCCCATGCCGGTGGTGTCGCCGAACGCGACCCGGTCCGCGCCGTCGCGGACGACCCGGTCCACGATCCCGGCCACCCGCTGTGGGTCGATGTCCCCCTCGTACGGGCAGCCGAAGCTGGTCGCCACGATCACCTCGACCCGCGCCGACGCGCCGTGCAGCAGGTCGATCAGCTCGGCGATGTCGTCCAGCGACTCGTCAGTGGACCGGTTGACGTTGCGCCGGTTGTGCGTGTCACTGGCCGAGACCACCACCTCGATCTCGGTGAATCCGGCGGCGAGGGCCCGCTGGGCGCCCCGGGTGTTCGGCACCAGCGCGGAGTACCGCACCCCGTCGGCCTTCACCGCCCGCTGCCACACCTCGTCGGCGTCGGCCATCTGCGGGATCGCCCTCGGGTGCACGAACGACACCGCCTCGATTCGGCGTACGCCGGTGCCGGAGAGGGCGTCGAGCAGTCGCACCTTGGCGTCGGTCGGGATCGGGTCCTCGTTCTGCAACCCGTCGCGCGGCCCGACCTCGCGGATCGAGACGAAATCTGGCAGGTCCGCCATAAGGGGTCACCTCACTGTGACGAAAGCAGTGCCTAGGGGGTCCTCCCAGCATGCCACCCCCGGCTGTTGATCAAGAGGTTTGCGTCACCCGCGGCGCGGAACCTGACGCAGACCTCTTGATCACCGGGGAGTGGGGGCGGGGGGTCAGCGCATGCGGGAGACGATGCCCGTGTCGTAGGCGCCGGAGCGGAACTCCTCGTTGTCCAGCAACTCGGTGAAGAAGGGGACGTTGTTCTTCGGACCCTCGATCTGGAACGCCGCGACGGCTGCCTTCGCGCGATCGAGCACCTCGTCGCGGGTCGCGCCGCTGACGATCAGCTTGGCCAGCAGGCTGTCGTAGAACGGGGTGACCGTGTTGCCCTCGGTGTAGCCGGAGTCCACCCGGACACCCTCACCCGTCGGCTCCACCCACGTCCTGATCACACCCGGGCCGGGCAGGAAGCGCTTCGGGTCCTCCGCGTTGATCCGCATCTCGATGGCGTGCCCACTCGAGGTCAACGCGTCCGGGTCGAACGTCGGCGCCAACCCGGAGGCCACCCGCAACTGCTCCTCGACCAGGTCGATGCCGTACACGTACTCGGTCACCGGGTGCTCCACCTGCAACCGCGTGTTCATCTCCAAGAAGAAGAACTCGCCGGTGGCCGGGTCGAACAGGCATTCCACGGTGCCGGCGTTGCGGTATCCGACCGCCTCGCCGGCCCGCACCGCCGCCGCCAGGAGCCGGGATCGCAGCTCCGGCGAGACAGCCGGCGACGGGGACTCCTCGACCAACTTCTGGTTGCGCCGCTGCACCGAGCACTCCCGCTCGCCGAGCGCCACCACCCGGCCGTCGGCCAGGCCGAGGATCTGCACCTCGACGTGCCGTACCCGGGGAAAGTACCGCTCGATCAACACCGAGCCGTCGCCGAACATCCGCTCGGCGAACGCGCGCACCTTGTCGTACTCGGTGCGTAGCGCGGCCTCGTCCACCGCCACGCCCATGCCCATGCCGCCACCGCCGGCGGCGGCCTTGACCATCACCGGGTAGCCCATCTCGGCCGCGGCCGTCACCGCAGCGTCCAGGTCGGCGGCCGGGTCGGTGGTGCCCGGCGCGACCGGAACACCGGCCGCCGCCATCAGGTTCCGGGCGTTGATCTTGTCGCCCATCGCGGTGATCGCGTCCGCGTCGGGTCCGACCCAGATCAGGCCGCTCGCCTCGACGGTACGGGCGAACTCGGCGTTCTCCGACAGGAAGCCGTACCCGGGGTGGATCGCCTGCGCGCCCGTCGACTTGGCGGCGGCGAGGATCGCCTCGGTGTTGCGGTAGCTCTGCGCCGGGTTCGGTGGGCCGATGAGGACCGCCTCGTCCGCCTCCGCGACGAACGGCAGGTCGGCGTCGGCCTCCGAGTGCACCGCGATCACGCGGATGCCGAGCCGCTTGGCGGTCCGGATGATCCGGCGGGCGATCTCGCCCCGATTGGCGACCAGCAGTGACTCGATCATGTTTCCTCCCGGCGTCCGGATGGTGGGACGATGTCAGGGAATCATGACCGGCACGGTTCTGACGAGTCGGCTCAGGCGAGCAGCGCGGCCAGTGTCGCCCCGCGCAGCAGCTCCGCGCGGCGTCGCCGGTCCACCTCACCACCGAGGAACGGCGTCGAGTTCATCAGGCCGAACGCGGCGTGCGCGAGCACCCGGGCCTCACCGTCGGGCATCCCCGGGTGCAGCGCGGTGAGCACTGTCACCCACTCCTCGACGTAGAGCCGTTGCAGGCGACGGATCCGCCGCCGCGGCTCCTCGGGCAGGCGGTCCAGCTCGTGCAGGTGCAACGCGATCACCGCCGGGTTGGCCAGCGCGAACTCGACGTGGAAGTCGATCAGCGACTCCAGGACGCCGCGCGGGTCGTCCGAGCGCCCGACGGCGCGTTCCCGCCCACCGGCCAGCAACCCCTCACTGACGGGAATCA
This sequence comes from Micromonospora sp. NPDC047753, assembly GCF_040642735.1. NCBI lineage: Bacteria > Bacillati > Actinomycetota > Actinomycetes > Micromonosporales > Micromonosporaceae > Micromonospora > Micromonospora sp. NPDC047753. The sequence goes on from NZ_JBEYSL010000019.1 coordinate 22,402, forward strand.
GCGCGGCGGCCAGCATGGCTTCCTTGCCGGCGAAGTGGTGGTAGAGCGCCGGACCGGTGACCCCGGCGGCCGCGCCGATGTCGTCCATCGAGACGCCGTGATAGCCACGCGCCGCGAACAGACCTACCGCGATCTCCAGGATCTCGTCCTTGCGGGACCTGCGCCGGCCCGCGCCCGCCGCACCCCGTGCCTGCTGCTCCACCGTCACCGGACAAGCCTAGACCGCGAGGAGCCCGCGATGGTTGCCGGTCAGTCCCGTCCGTCCGTCCCGGGCCGGGCCGCCCCTGACCTGGCCAGGGGCGGCCGGCGAGGTCAGTCGCCCTCGTCCAGGTCGTGTTCCGCGCGCAGCGCCGCGGCTTCCGTGGGCCGATCGAGCAGATCCAACACCCGAGCCAGCAGCCAGGCCGTCTGGCGGACCTGCCGCGAGGCGGCCGGCAACCCGCCGAGTACGCGGCGCAGCAGCGGCTCCGCCTCGGCCGGCCGGTCCAGGCGCAGCAGCAACTCACCGATCAGGGCCTCCACCTGGGCGGCCTCGCCGAACGCCTCGATCGAGCGCAACCGGTCCGGCACCCCGGTGAGCCGGTCCAGGGCCTCGTCCGGGCGGTCCTCACCGGTGAGCACCCGCGCTCCGGCCTCGGCCGCCAGTGCCAGCTCGTACAGCACCGGCGGTTCGGTCTGCCCGGCCAGCTTCGCCGCCAACGCGTCCACCACCTCGACGGTGCGCAACGCCGCGTCCCGGTCGTCGGCCCAGAACCAGGCGTACGTCTCCCGTCGCCGGGCACGCAGCTCGTCCAGCGGCAGGTCACCGAGCCGGTACGCCTCGGCCGCAGCGGCGAACCGCTCGGCCGCCGCCGCGTCCCGGTCTGCGTCGTAGAGGATCCCCCCGGCCTCCTCCAGAACCTGCGCCCGGTGCGGAAGGTTGTCCGGTCCGTCCAGATTGCCGGCCAACTGTTCCAACAGCGCCAACGCGGGATCGATCTCACCAAGTCCGGCGTAGACGCCGGCCAGCAGGTGCCGGCAGCGGTCGGCCTCCGCCTGAGCGCCCAACCGGTCCAGACCGAGCACGGCCTCCTCGGCGACCTCGGCGGCCTCGGCGAGCCGGCCCACGATCCGGTACGCGTTCGCCAGCTCCCACCGCAGGAACGCGTCCCCCTCGGCGCCTCGCTCCACGCACAGCGTCACCGCCTCGACGAAGTCGTCGACCGCGTCCGCAGCCTGGCCGGCCGCCAGCAACGCTCGGGCGCGGGCGACCCGGACCGGCAGCTCCGCGTCCGCCGGTGCCGCCTCCAACGCCTCGTCGCAGGCGGCCACGGCGTCCGCCGGATCGTCGACCAGCCGCGCGTACGCCAGGCAGGCACCGGTGACCACCTCGCCGACACCCAACTCCCGGCCGATCCGGCGTGCCTCGTCGACAGCGGTACGGGCCTCGTCGACGCGATCCAACTGCTCCAGCAGGTGCCCCCGGTGCAGGGCGATCCGGGCGGTCAGGTGCCGATCGCCGCCCGCGTCGGCCGGTACCCGGTCGAGCGCGGCGAGCGCTTCCGCCCAACGTTCGCGGTGCAGCAGCGCCAACGCCACCCGGTCGTGTCCGGCCGCCCGCTGCTGGGCGTCGCCGAGCCGGTCCAGGACGTCGGCCGCCTCCCGGGCCAGCAGCAGGCCCTCCTCGGTGTCCTCGTCGGACCGGGTCAACAGCACGCCGAGCCGCCCGGCGACCGTCTGGGCCGCCACCTCTTCGCCCGCCTCCCGGTACAGCTCCAACGCCGCCCGATTCAGCGTGATCGCACCCTCGATGTCGTCCTCGTCGCCACGCTCCGACGCGCGCAGGGCCAGGCGGTGCGCGGACGTGCGGGCGGGCAGCTCGGCGGAGCCGAACCGGTCGTCGAAGGCAACCAGCGCCGCCCGGAAGGTGCCCCGGTCGTGCCGGCCCCAGCTCTGCTCCGCGAGGTCCAGCAGATCGTCCGGGCCGGCGTCTGCGGGCACTGTCACGACCTGTGGTTCAGCCCTGCCGGTTCGCACCCGCCGGGCCCGGTCCGTGGACGACGCTGGTGTCCCCGGCGCGCCGGCCGGCTCGTCCCCGACCGGTCGGGTTGGACGGCGGCGGACGCTCGCGGACAGCGGCACATGCTCGCCGCTCGCCTGCACGGCCAGCCGACTGGCGATCCACTCCGACTGGTGGCTCGTGCCGTTACGGGCGTCGAAGCGGGCGGCCAGACCGGCAGCGGTTTCAGCCAGCTCGTCCGCCAACGAGGCCGCCGACACCTCGGCGGCCGGCCGGCCCTCGGCGGCCCGGCGGTACACGGCCGATGGGCCGGCCTGACGCAGCGCGGCGGCGGCCGCCGCCGCGAAGTGCATGGCGGCGGCCGGCGACGGCGGCCGGTCCAGCCAGTCCAGGTGCCGCTCAACCAGCTCGATCGCTCGCGCCTCGTTGCCGGTCAGCGTGCAGAACTCGACGTGGTCCGCGATGTCCCACAGGTTGGCGAGGTTGCCGCGCTGCCGGCGGTACGCCTCCCGGTGCGCGTCCCGCGCCTCCTCGACCCGCCCGGTCCGCAGGTACGGCAGGAGCAGCGCGGTGAGGATCGACTGCGGCTGCTCGTTGCAGTTGAGCCGGCCGGCGAGCACCGGCTCGGCCAGCTCCACCGCCTCGACGTCCCGCCCGGTGTCGGCGAGGTAGCCCACCTGGCTCGTGGGGTCACAACCGGCGCAGTCGGACAGGGCGTCGCGCGGGGTGGTCTGCCAGAGGCGGTACCAGTGCGCTGCGGCCTCGACGTCGCCCACGTGGTCGGCGACCCGGAACCGGTGCTTGTGCACGGCCTGCAGGCTGTGCCCGCCGGCCCGGTAGCGGCGTTCCATGTCGTCCAGCACGGCGTACGTGCGGTCGAGCGGCACCTCCGGGAAGTTCAGAAGGCCGTTGATCATGTACTTGAAGTGCCAGAGCAGGTTGTGCAGGTGCCCCTGGTGGTACGGCTGCGGGTCGCTGTCGAACTCGGACAGGCACCAGGAGAAGGTCACGAAGGACTTGGCCGGCTCACCGCCGTAGATGTAGCCGGTGGTGGCCTGCATCCGGGTGACGAATGCGAGGTGCCGGTCGTCGGCGGCATCCACCCGGCGCAGCAACTGCTCCAGGGCGGCGATCTGCCCCGCCCCGTACGGCATGTCGGCGATGCCGCGAAGCACCCGCCACAGATCCTCGTCGCTCATGCTCACTCCCGTCCCGGGACAGCCCGGCCGAGCAGGCCGAGGAAGGAATCGTTCAGCAACGCCGCGTCGGCGGCGCGGATCGGATGGTGGCCGAGCAGCAGCGCCTGCCCGTACAGCGCCTCGATGGCCAGACCGACCAGCTCCGGGTCGCTCAGCATGGTCACCCGTCGGACCAGCGGGTTGCGGTGGTTGAGCACCAACTGCGGACGGTCCGGCGGGGCGGTGGCGGCGAGCGCGTCGAGCACTCCACCCCACAGCTCGTCGGCCCGGTCCCGGCTGGCCGCGAGCTGGTCGTTGAACGCCGCCGACCGGCTGACCAGGTAGAGCGCGGGCAGGGAAACCGGGTCGTACGCCCGGATGACCACCTCGCAGCCGGAACGCTCGACGGCCCGCTGCGCCGCCGCGAGGAACTGTCGCAACGCCAACTCCACCTGCGGGTCGAGCGCGTCGAACCGGGTGGTGAGGTCACTCGGCTCCAGCCGCTCGATGAGCACCGAGCGGTCCACCACCGGCAGCCGCTCGATCAGCTCGGTGTCGTACGTGTAGCCGGCGTTGACCACCGCCAGGTCCTGCGCGGCGGCGACAGCGGCCAGCTGACGGAACTCGTCCAGGCTGGCCGCGTAACGGACCACTCCGTAGCGCTCCCGGAACTCGGCGAGGGTGAGCGTGCCGACGTTGGTGTCCATGGGCCACCACCGGTCTACCAGGCGGAGCATCTCGTCGTCGTGCAGCGCCAGGGCCTTCACGCCGAGGTGGTGCACCTGGAGAAACTCGGCCAGCCGGTGCGGGTCGTGCCGGGCCAACCGGACCAGCCAGCCGCGCACCTGGTCGCCGAGTGCCTCCCGGGTCGCCGTCAGCAGGGTGTCCTCGTAGAGGGCCTCCCGGCTGGCGGTCGGGCGCAGCTCGGTCGCGTCCACCACGCAGTGCGCGAAGAACGCCCACTCCGGCAGCAGCCCGTCGGCGTTCTCGGTGAGCAGCATCCGCTTGAGGTAGACGCGGTGCCCGGCCCGGGCCGCCGGGTTCACCGGCGTCGGCAGGATGACGGCGACACCGGTCAGCCCGGCCTCCGGCACGGCCAGCGGCAGGACGTCGAACGGGTCCACGCCGAGCGTCTCCCGGGCGTACCGGATCAGCGCCGCGCGGTCCAGCGGCGCACCCGGCGTGGTCGGCCAGGGCGGATCCCCGGCGGTGGTGACGACGTCGCCGACGCGGACGGTGACCGGCAGCAGCGCGCCGAAGAGCCGGGCCAGGTCGGTGACGGTCGCGGTGGTGAACCACTGGTCCGCGTCGCGGCGGGGCACCAGCGTGACGGTGGTGCCCGGCTCGGCGCGAGCGGCCTCCGGCGGGGCCACCGTCACCGCGTAGCGGCCGTCGGCGTACCCGGTCCAGCGAACCGTGGGCTCGTCGCCGTGCCGGGTGAGCACCTGGATCTCGTCGGCCACCAGGAAGCAGGAGAGCAGACCGATGCCGAACTGGCCGAGGAACTCGTGCCGGGAGAAGCCGAGCTCGTCGCGCTTCGAGCTGCGGCCGATGGTGGCCAGCAGCTCGTGCACCTGCGCCTCGGTCAGGCCGATGCCGGTGTCGTGCACCCGCAGGGTGCCGTCGCCGGTGCTGTCCGGAGGTTCGATGCGTACCAGCGCCGGGGCGTCCGGTTCGGTCCTGCGGCGGGCGGTGATCGCGTCCACCGCGTTCTGGAGCAGCTCACGGACGTAGACCCGCGGGCTGCCGTAGAGGTGATGACTGAGCAGGTCAACCACGCCACGTAGGTCGACCTGGAAAGTGTGATCCACGCCTGTTGTCTCCCCGTCCCGATACCGGCGCTCACCGTACCCATGATCACCGGCCGGCGCGGTCCCCTCGCTGCCCGGCGGCTTGACCCTCGACCCGGTCGAACCGGCACGGTCGCCGGCATGACTTCCTCCGCTCTGGGCCGGGACTTCCAGCTCCTGTGGTCCGCGGCCGTCTCCTCCCGCTTCGGGGACGCGCTGCGTACCCCGGCGCTGGCCCTGCTGGCCGCGACCGTGACCCGTGATCCGCGGATCATCGCGGCGGTCACCGTGGCCGGGCAGTTGCCGCCGCTGCTCTTCGGCCTGCTCGGCGGCGTGTACGCGGACCGCTGGGACCGCCGTCGGACGATGGCGGTGGTCGACGGGGTACGCGCGGCAGTGGTGGCGGCGCTGGCCGTGGTGGTCGCGCTCGACCGGGTCAGCGTGCTGGTGCTGCTGGTGGCGGCGTTTCTGCTCGCCACGTTTGGCACTCTCTTCGACTCCGCGTCGTTCGCGCTGCTCCCCGCGCTGGTGCCACCGGACGCGCTGCCCCGGGCGAACGGTCGCCTCCAGGCGGGGTCGGCGGTGGCCGGTGGCTTCCTCGGGGCGCCCGCCGCCGGTGTCCTGTTCGCCGCCGCCCCGGCACTTCCGTTCGCAGTCGACGCCGTTACCTTCGCGGCGGCGGCCCTGCTCGTGCTGGCCCTCGGTGCACCTCCCGCCAGCACCCCGGGAACGGCACGGCGGCGCGGCTCGGTGTGGTGCGAGATCGTCGAGGGGCTGCGGTGGTTGGTGGCGCACCGGACCCTGTGGCGGGTCACAGTGCTCACCGCCGCGAGCAACCTGGCGATCAGCGGAATCATGGCGGTGCTGGTGCTCTACGCGCTGGACGTGCTCCGGGTGCCACCGGCCGGGTACGGGCTGTTCGCCGCCGCAGCCATCGTCGGGGGCGTGGCGGGGGCGCTCGGGGCGGGACGGCTCGCCGCCCGACTCGGCACGGTGCCGGCGCTGCGGGCGGTGCTGGCCGTGGAGACCGTGGCGCTGACCGGCTTCGCGCTGGCTCGGCATCCGGTGTCGGGCGGGATCGCGCTGGCCGTGTTCGCCGCCGGCACAGTGGTGTGGAACAGCCTGTGGGCGTCGTACGGGCAGCGGCAGGTGCCGAGTGAACTGCTGGGCCGGGTCGGTGCGGCCCAGCGGATGGTCGGTCTGCTCACCGCACCGCTCGGGGCGGCGCTCGCCGGGCTGGCCGCCGCGTCGTGCGGCACGGCGCCGGTGGCGGGTGCTGCGGCGGCGACGTTCGCGCTGGTCACCGTCGCCGCGTGGCGGACACTGCGACCGGCCGTGTCCGCCGTGTCCGCCGTGTCGAGCGGCGCGGCTTAGCCCGGCGTCCGCTCCCGGTGCGACAGCCCGGACAGGCGCAGCGCGATGCGTCGGCGGGCCGGTGGAACGGCACCGAGCAGCCGGAGCAGCACGTCCCGGGCGGGCCGACGAGCCGGGGATACACCGGCCATCCTGGTCAGCCCGGCGGCGAAGCTCAGCACGTCCTCGGCCATCGGCCGCTGCCGGGCGGTGTAGTCGTCGAGCAGCGTCTCCGGGCCACCGTCGAGCACGTCCGCCACCGCGGTGCCGAGTGCCACCGCGTCGCAGATCCCGAGGTTCATGCCCTGCCCGCCGGCCGGGCTGTGCACGTGCCCGGCGTCGCCGGCCAGCAGCACCGGTCCGACTCGGAAGGTGTCGGCGATCCGGTGGTGCACCCGGAACCGGGAGCCCCAGAGCACCTCGGTCACCCGGTCGGGTCGTCGCGCCGGGCCGCGCTCGTCGAGCAGCGCCTGGAGGTAGGTCGCGTCCGGTTCGGGCGGGGCGTCCGCCACGGCGGCGACCAGCCGGACCACCCCGCCGGGCAGCGGCGCCCAGACCAGCGGCCCGGGGCGGGCGAGGAAGAGCGCCGCCTCGTCGCGGGGCAGCACGCTGCGCACCCGCACGTCGGCGAGCACGAAGGACTCCTCGTCGCTGCTGCCGGTGAAGCCGATGCCGGCCAACTGTCGGACCGTGCTGTGCAGGCCGTCCGCGCCGACCACGAACCGGGCCCGCAGCGCCGCCCCGTCGACCTGCGCGAGCATGCCGTCACCGGCGCGGCTCAGCCCGGTGAGCTGGCACGGCCGTCGTACCTG
>NZ_JBEYSL010000020.1:0-29103 GCF_040642735.1 Micromonospora sp. NPDC047753
CAGATCAGGACTTACTTGAACTCGGCGGTGGCGAAGCGCTCGTCGGTGAGCGGGCTCGCCTTGACGCCGGTCACGTCCTTGCCGAACACGATCGCGCGGGCCGCTACGTCCGGGTGCTGCCGGCGAGCGAGATCGAGGATCTGGCGTACGTGCGGACCACCTGCACCTGGCAGGGGCAGCCGTTCATAGTGCTCGGCGAGCACGACGCCTGGCTGCGTGTGGAGTACACGGGTGGTCGCTGGCCGGTCGCCGAGGCGATGCGGCTGGAGGTCTTCGACTTCGGCGTCTACCAGGGTTGGGCGCCGGCCGCCGAGGTCACCGACCTGCGGGAGCAGCGGGTCTGACCGGTCAGGTCTTCGCCCATCGCAGGATTTCACCGAGCACCAGTTCCGGCGCCTCCAGGTGCGGGAAGTGCCCCACCCCGTCGAGCAACCTCCACTCGTAGGGGGCGACGACGTACCGGCCGGAACCCAGCGCGGTGCGGGGCAGGGAGGCGGTGTCCAGGGCGCCGTGCAGTTGCAGGGTCGGGGTGGACAGCGGCTTCTGCATCAGGCGGACGAACCGGTAGCCGTGCAGTCGCAGCAGCGAGCGGAACGCCCAGCGGTAACCCTCCAGCGCGCAGAACGCCGCCTGCGGGATGCACATCGCCTCCCGGCACCGCTCGGCGTACGCCTCGAAGTCCGGCCCGGCCACCCACTGTGGGCCGCCCCAGCGGCGCATGATCTCGCCGACGGCCGCGGCGCCGTCGCGGGTCAGGACGTGCTCGTAGCGGGGTAGCTGGAACTTCAACGCCGGGGTGGACGCGGTGAACTGCCCGCGCGGGTCGGCGAAGATGGCGGCGCGCAGTCGCAGCGGATGCGGTGCCCCCAGCACGACGAGCCGGCGGACCAGGGACGGGTGGAACGAGGCCACCGTCCAGGCCACCATGCCACCGAGGCCGCTGCCGACGATCGTCGCGGACCGTTCACCGAGCGCGCGGATCAGTCCGGCAATGTCGGCAGCGAGGGTGTAGCCGTCGTACCCCCGGGGTGGTTTGTCGCTCGCCCCGTAGCCGCGCAGGTCGACGGCGACCGCCCGGAAGCCTGCGTCGGCGATCGCCGGCAGCATCTGGTGCCAGGCCCACCAGTGCTCCGGGAAGCCGTGCAGGAAGAGCACCATCGGCCCGGTGCCGCCCTCGACCACGTGGAACCGGCTGCCGTTGGCGCCGACGAAACGGTGCGTCCACGGCCCCTCGGTGAGGACACGGGACTCGTCGACGGCCCCGCCGCGCTGGTCGGTCATGGCAGACAGCCTAGAACCCGAGGTCGCGGTGACAGTCGCCACGGCCTTGTCGCGACCGCAAAGGTGTGCCGACAGGTACGAGGCTCGAACGCGCGACGATCCCGGATCGGTGAGGTGCTCACCGATCCGGGATCGCTGTCGGTCTACCGCAGGTAGGTGCTGAAGGCCCGGTTGGCCACCTGATCGCCGACGGTCAGTCCGGAGTCAGCGTCCCACTGGTAGTGGACACCGAGCCAGACTCGACTGCGGGCGTTCTCGATCGCAGCCGCGCTGAAACTGGTGAAGGTGCGCGTGACGTTGACCGCCTGGGGATCCTCGGTGGTGGCGGCGAAGGTGAACGCGTCCGTGCCGTAATGGCGCTTCATGATGCCGGCCCACGCCCCGGCGAAGGTCGCGTGCCCGGACACGTACGCAGGGAAGGGCGGGGAGAAGTGGTTGCCGCTTCGATCGGCTGACAGGGGCTCCCAGGAGGGGTTGGGCGTGGTCGCGGCGTTGTTGTCCGTCTCGGGCTCGGCGATCGCGGTGTCCGGGCGCCACAGGTCGATGCTGGTGTTGTATTTGGCGTCCCAGGCTGCGATGGCGGCATCGGCCATCGCCATCGCCACCAGGGCGAACAGTCGCGCGGTGTCGAGAGGACTCTTGGTCGCGACGATCTGGGTGTGCCGGAAGAGTTGACCCGGCGGCTTGTAGGTGCCGTCGAGGTCGTTGGCCCAGAAGTACGCCGCCTGGGTCTGGTCTGCGGTGCGGTCCTCGGTGCTGGCGGTCGCGGAGCCGCGCTTCCTGACCTCGTTCACCTGCTCCGCGTAGGCGCTGCTGCGGAGCATCGTGTCGACGTTGGTGAAACCGCCCGGTAGCGGGGGACGGAACTGCGAGCCCGAGGTGAGGGCGAACGGCGTGACCGCGCCCCAGTTGGGGCTGGCCGCAGCGCCGGAGCCGGTCGGTCGCCACTGGCCGGCGGTGAAGCTCGCGGTGTACGCGGCGTTGTTGGTGGAGCCGTCGTTGGCGCGGGCATTGATCATGTTCTGTGCCGCGCCCTCGCCGACGCTCGTGCTGTACCCCTCAGGTCCAGGGTTGCCGATCGGCGGGTAGGCGCGCGAACCAGCGAAGTCGGTGGAGAAGTCCCGCGTCGGCCAGATGGAGCTGAGGACGGTCACCGCCGCCACGTCCATGTTCCACTGGCGGTCGTAGTTGTAGTTGGGTATTTTCGCGATCCGTGCGATGTACGGAGCGCCGCTGCCGCCGAGCGATACGTGCGCGTCGTACATGGCGAGATGCATCATCGCGCCGGCCCGAGACAACACCGTCGGCGGGCCCCCGACCGCGCGGTAGGTCTTCAGCAGAACGTTGTTCCAGTAGATGACATGGTCGAAGCCCTCCGGGACGGCTTGCGCCGGCCGGGGTGCTGCGGTGATGGTGCCGCCGATGGTGAGTGCGGCTACGAAGAGGGCGACGGTCCGTCGCATTCCGATCCTTCGCAAGTGGATCCTTCCCCGTTGAACATCCGCGCCGGAGGCGCGTCGCCGACAGGATCTCCATCGGCTTGTGTCAATGATCGGGGGCCCCGGGAGGCAGGGACATGGCGAAGTGGCCGCAGTCCGCAAGTTGCAAGATCAGATCCAGCCGCGTTGCGCGGCGGCGACCCCGAGGGTCAGCCTGTTGGACGCACCGAGCCGCTCGGAGAGCAGTTCGAAGTGGCGGCGTACCCAGCGAGGGCTGCGCCCGAGGCTGCGCGCGATGGCCTCGTCCTTCGCGCCGCTCGCGGCCAGTCGGAGAATCTGTGACTGCACCGCCGTCGGGCCGTCGCTCTCGCCGGTCTGCCGTTCGGCCAGTGGTACGGACCGTGACCACAGGCAGTCGAAGTGGTGCGTCATGATCTCCACCAGCGCGGCCGTGCGAAGCAACAAGCCCGACCACCGACCGGCGCCATCCGGGGCGATCAACGCGGTGCGTCCACCGATCACCATCGACGTGGGCACGGATGCCGCCATCCGTACCTGGGTGGTGTCGACGCCGCGTAGGTGGTTCGGCGTGTCGAGTACGCGGTGATCGACGATCGTCGGGTGGCGCCGCGCCGATTCCGGATAGCCCCAGAGAGCGCCACCGCCGGCCGGAGGCGGCACGCCGCGCAGCGACCGGCAGTCGTCGTTCTCGACGGTCAGGCGGTCGGCGAGCCGGACGAACTCGGCCCAGTCGCGGACCGTGTCACGCTCCTCCGCCGGTGACGCCGTCTGCTGCTCCCGCTGTTCAAGCCGGGTGTAGTGCTCGATCAGGCGGTGCTGGGCTTGGACGAGCTCTTGTTGCCCGGCGGCGAGCCGCAACCTCAGTTCGAGGGCGGAGACGGTGGCCAAGCGCACTGTCGGTGCGCCGCCCCCACCCGGATCCAACTCCACGTCACTCGACACGCGAACCACCCCCGTGGTTGTGCCTGCCGTGGCTGGCGCGTGATTCGGTCAGCGCCGAGTCGAGGTGACCCGGGATCCACAGTCAGGCGATACCAATCGTCACGGTCGGTCGATGTGTCGTCAACCGCCCGTACTGGCGTTGACTGTGGTCGATTGATGTGCTCCGAGGCTCGGCGCTGTCGGCCGAGGAGAACCGCCGCCAAAGGGCGACGCCCGGGCAGATGACCTGCCCGGGCGTCGCTGGGTGTTGCTGAATCAGAGGTCAGCTGACCCTGATCTTCATCGAGGTGCCGTTCTGCTCCTTGACCTCGATCTTGACACCGGCCGCGGGGAGCTTGACGCCGTGGTTCGGCAGCTCCTCGTAGAAGTACTTCTTGGTGTCGTTGAACACGGGCTCAGCGGCCTGACCGCGGATGTACTGCGGCTGGCTGTTGAGGTGCAGGGTGAACGAGTCAGCCTTGTTCAGGCTGAACGGAGCGTCGTACACCTGGATGCGGGCGCGCCACGGGGCTCCGGTCAGGTTGTAGATCGGGCGCGGGTGCGCGTCGATGTACAGGTTGCGGCCCTCACCCGGGTGACCACCCGGGTTCGTCACCGGGTCGTACGGCGCGGTGTTGTTGTCGGAGAACCGGGTGTTCCAGTACGAGATGAGCAGGCCCTCCTGGTACGCGTAGTGGTCCACCCAGTCCGGGCGGGTGTTCGCGTAGCCGAAGAAGTACGGGCCCGTCTTCAGGTACTTGTCGTACGAGACGTACGACCGGTTGCCGGCGATGTAGAAGTTGTCGAACAGCCGGGTGTAGGTCGCCCCGACCACCTCGAACTTGGAGAGCGTCCAACCGGCGTCGGTCTCGGCACCGTCGCTGAACACGGTCTGGCCGTCGGCGGTCACGGTGATCGCGTCGCCGAAGAAGCCGCCCTCGGAGACCCCACCGTCGGTGACGTAGTGCAGGCGGACCTGCGCCACCTTGCCGGCGACCGAGGTCAGCGGGATGTTGATGTCCGCCCAGGCGCCCTTGCTGTTGCCGGCCAGGGCCGGGCGACCCGCACCGTCGACGCCGATCGGCTTGCCGCCGACAGTGCCGTCCAGGTCGGCCCAGGTCTGACCGCCGTCCGTCGACGCCTCGAAGTAGAGGTAGTCGTAGCCGGCCTCGATGCTGTACTTGCCCTTGAGCGACAGCGCCGCCGAGGACTTCCCGGTGAGGTCGAACGTCCTCGTCATTCTGCTGTCGAGGTTGTCCTCGTTACCGGAGAAGTACTGCTTGGAGCCCTCGAACGGTGCCCCGTAGTTGAAGGTGTACTCCCGCTGCGGAAGCACGACCACTGCGGCCTGCGCCTTGTCCGAGTTGTACTCCTGCGGGCCGAGTTCCAGCGTGCGCTTCTGACCCGCCACGATGACCTCGTAGTCGAGCCAGCCGAGCTGGAGCTTGTTCCACGCGCCGAGGTCGCCGCCCCGGTCGCCGATGCCGACGTCGTTCTTCGCGCCGAGCCGGCTCTGGGCCATCAGGGTCCAGTGCTCGTTGTTGTTGTCCGCGGGGCCGTAGTCGTCCGGCAGGCCCAGGTCGTGGCCGTACTCGTGGTAGAAGACGCTGCGGCCGCCGTTTTCCGGCTGGATCGTGTAGTCGCGGATCCAGACGCCGGTGTTGCCGATCTGGGTGCCGCCGATCGGGAAGTTCGGCGGGCCCACGGGCGAGCTGTTGAACGCCGACCAACGGTGGCTCCAGATCGCGTCCTCACCCTGCTGCGGGTCACCGTCGGCCTGGTCGCCGCCGGAGTGGACGATCTGGAAGTGGTCGATGTAGCCGTCCGACTCGTTGAAGTCGCCGTCACCGTCGTAGTCGAAGCGGTCCCACTGGTCGAAGGACTTCATCTCGGTGGCGATCTGCGCGTCCGTACGGCCCTTGGCCTTCTGGTCGGCGACCCACTGGTTGGCGGCGTCGGCGATCAGATTCCAGGTGTTCGCGCAGACGTTGTCGTTGCAGACGGCCGGGTCGTTGGCCGGGACGTCCAAGTCGTCCGCGATCGGGTCGTCGGAGCGACCGTAACGGGCCTCGTTGTACCGGACCTTGACCCAGTCGGTCACCTCACCGTCGACGGTGTAGCGACCCGAGGACTGCGCCTCGTAGTACTGCTTGAGCGACTCGTCGCCCGGGTTGGTGCCGAAGTAGAGCTGGCGGAAGTGGTCCGGGCTGAAGTCCGGCTGCCAGATGGTGGAGTTGTCCACGGCCCGGTTGGGCTCGGGGATCTTGTTGTGCAGCGGCCCCTCGAACGTCGCCGGTCCGGCGATGTCCGGGTTCATGTCCTTGTCCGGGTAGGACGGGTGCCGCTCGTCACCGAACTCGGCCAGGATCACGAAGATCTTGTCGGTCCGCTCACGCTTGAGCTCGACGTACTGGTCCTTCGTCGCCTGAGCGCCAGCGGCGGAGCGTGCGTTGCCGTTGGTGGCCGTCTTGCCGACCTGGCCGACCTTGACGACAGTGCTGCCGTTGCGCTCGATCGGCTTGCTGCGCCCGCTCAGCACGTCGGCGAGACCCTGCTCACGCAGCTCGCGGCGCTTGTCCTCGAGCTTGTCGGGGAGTTCATCCTTCAGCGCTTGTGGTTCGGCAGCGGCCGGTGCCGCTGCCGGCAGTTTGGGCTGCGGGGCGGCCGAGGCGGACGGGCCGAACGCCAGGCCTGTCGCCGTCAGTGAGAGCCCGAGCAGACCCACTGCGACTTTGCGCACGTGGTACCTCCGGTGTGAGGGAACCGGCCCAACGGGGGTACGGGCCGGTGGGAGATCGATCCCACTAGTGGGACCATTGGTGAACATAGTTACTGGCGGGACAGGTGGGAAGACGAACGCGTCGATTTGTTGCAAGATTTTGTTGGGAATGCTTTTCACCGTCACACCCCGCCGGTTCATCAGCCACGCTGAGCAGCGCGGGTGCGGCCGCGACCGTATACAACGACATTTCTCTATCAATCTGACCGTACGCAGGACAGTGGGGCCGGCAGCGTCTCCGCCACCGGCCCCACAGTCAGTTGTCGAGCAGTGAAACAGTTACTTCTTTGCCGGGGTCACGTAGATCTGGGCCGACGAGTTGTCCCCGGCAGCCTTCTTGATCGTCAGCGAGACGCCGTAGTTCACGCCGGCGTCGCCCGGGTTTCCGGTGCCCAGCACGATCGCGCCACCGCCCAGGGTCACGCCGTAGAACTCCGGCGCAGGGCTGCCGTCCGGGTTGGTGACCCGGGTGGTGTACGGCGCGTTGTTACGCGACGGCAGGACCACCGACGCGTCGTTGTCGCGGGCGTAGGCAGCACCGTCGCGCATCTCGATGCCCGGGTACCAGCCCTTGGCGTCGGTGAACGCCTTCACCGGCGGCAGCCCCTTGAACTTCGTGCAGTACGCGCTGTACGGCTCGTCGGCCGCCTCCAGGCACTCGGTGAACGGGTACGTCCGGTTCAGCGTGAACGCCGCGTTCGACGACTGCGGGCGGCTGGGCAGGTTGTCGGTCACCGACGGGTCCTTCACCGCCGCCTCACCGGTACGGCGCAGCGGGTCGAAGTGCGAGTCGACGATGAGCAGGCCGCCCTTCGCGCCGTAGCTGGGCAGCGCGGTCATCTGCCCGGTGACGTGGTTGACGTCGCCGAGCGCGGTGTCCCGGTACCAGACCAGCATGCCCGGAGCGTTGTAGGAGATCCGGTCGACCTTCCACGCCTCGTGCGAGTAGATGGTGTCGTAGGCGTACTGCAGGCCCTTGTCGAAGCCGTCGAAGTTACGCCACTCCGCCAGGTAGTACTGGGCGTGCACCTCGGTGCCGCTGGAGACCTTCCAGCCCGCGCCGGTGGTGTCGACGAAGGTGCCGCCGGTGGCCGTCCAGCCGTTGGCGCCGCCCTCGACGTCGTCACTCCAGGTGGTGGCGCCGCCGCCGGTGACCGAGAAGTCGTCGACGAACCAGTTGCGCTCCTCGAACGCCTCGTCGGTGGCCAGACGCAGCCGCACCTGAACCGTCGTCCCGGCGTACGCCGACAGGTCGACGTAGTCGTGCCGCCAGCCGTCGGTGCTGCCGGTGAGGCCGTACTTCTTGCCGCCGAAGTCGTTCATCCGGCCGTTCGGGTCCGGGTAGCCGTCCGGCGTGGTGACCACCGTGCCGCCCTCGTCGTACACCTTCTGCTCGGTCCAGGTCGTACCGCCGTCGGTGGAGAGCTCGACGAAGCCGTAGTCCCAGTCCTCCTCGATGATGTAGTTGTTCCACATCCAGAACTTCGAGTCGGCGGCTGCCGGCACGTCGACCGAGCGGCTCAGCTTGACGTCCGCCCACTCCTGGTCGTTGTTGCTGTGCCACATCTTGGTGCCGCTGTGCGGGGTCGCCAGCGTCGTCACCTTGTCCGGCAGGTCGACCTTGATGCCGTCCTCGGAGTCGATCGGGGTGCGCGACGTCTGGCCGAGCTTGACCTCACGCGGGTTCGATCCGGGGCGGATGGTCAGCGGGTCGGCCCAACCGAGCACCCACTTGTCCCAGATGCCCATGTGCGTCGGCAGCGCCTGGAAGATCTCACCGGAGTGCGAGCCCGAGGCCATCAGGTCCCAGAAGTCCACGTCGGAGTCGGCGTTGCCGGACGTGTCGTAGAGGTCCGGCAGACCCAGGTCGTGGCCGAACTCGTGGGCGAAGACACCGACGCCGGCGTCTTCCGGCTGCACGATGTAGTTCGACGCCTTCAGGTTGGTGCCCGGGATGGTGTAGCCACCGGCGACCGTGGAGGACTCCGGGGCGTGGTGCTCCAGCCGGAACTCCTCGGCGAACTGCTGCGGCGGCTTGGTGGTGCGCTGCGGCAGGTCGCGTCCCAGATCGGCGACGAGCGGACCGTACTTCAGGTCGAAGGCGGGGCGCTCGGAACGGATCCGGGGCATCCGGTCGAAGTTGCGCAGCGGCGGCGGGCAACTCGTGGCCCACTCGAGGGAGTTGCCGAAGCCCCACGGGTCGTCCACCGTCACCACCGCCCCGTACCGCCAGGACTTCCAGGCGTTGTAGATGAAGAAGAGGGTGGACAGGCCGAGGATGAACGCGAAGATGCTGGAGATCGTGTTCAGGACGGTGAAGCCGTCGGTGGGCAGGTAGTCGGCGTACCGGCGCGGCATGCCCTCGGCGCCCAGCCAGTGGTGCACCAGGAAGGTGCCGTGGAAGCCGATGAACATGGTCCAGAAGTGCGCCTTGCCGAGCCGCTCGTCGAGCAGTCGTCCGGTCATCTTCGGCCACCAGAAGTAGTAGCCGCCGAACAGGGCGAAGACCACGGTGCCGAACACCACGTAGTGGAAGTGCGCCACCACGAAGTAGCTGTCGTGGGTGTGCCAGTCGACCGGCGGGCTGGCCAGCAGGACGCCGGTGAGGCCGCCGAGCAGGAAGGTGACCAGGAAGCCGATGGCGAACAGCATCGGCGTCTCGAAGGTGAGCTGGCCCTTCCACATGGTGCCGATCCAGTTGAAGAACTTCACACCGGTGGGCACCGCGATCAGGTAG
The DNA here is from genome assembly GCF_040642735.1 of Micromonospora sp. NPDC047753. Taxonomy (NCBI): domain Bacteria; kingdom Bacillati; phylum Actinomycetota; class Actinomycetes; order Micromonosporales; family Micromonosporaceae; genus Micromonospora; species Micromonospora sp. NPDC047753. Next base: position 9,179 of record NZ_JBEYSL010000020.1, read on the forward strand.
CTCAGGATGCTGAAGAACGGCAGCAGCACCTGACCGGTGGCGAACATGTGGTGCGCCCAGACCGTCATCGACAGCACGGTGATGGCGATGGTGGCCAGCACGATCCCCGTGTAACCGAAGAGCGGCTTGCGAGAGAAGACCGGAATGATCTCGGTGATGATGCCGAAGAACGGCAACGCGATGATGTAGACCTCGGGATGGCCGAAGAACCAGAACAGGTGCTGCCAGAGCATCGGGCCGCCGGTGGCGGGGTCGTACACGTGCGCGTTGAGCAACCGGTCGGCCGAGAGCGCGAGCAGCGCGGCGGCCAGCAGCGGGAAGACGAGGATCACCAGCACGCTGGTGAACAGCATGTTCCAGGTGAAGATCGGCATCCGGAACATGGTCATGCCGGGCGCGCGCAGGGTGAGGATCGTGGTGATCAGGTTGACCGCGCCGAGGATGGTGCCGAGCCCGGAGACGACCAGGCCGAGCACCCACATGTTCGCCCCTACGCCGGGGCTGTGGTCCACGTCGCTGAGCGGGCTGTACGCGGTCCAGCCGAAGTCCGCCGAACCCCCCGGGGTGATGAACCCTCCGATCACCATGAGGCCGCCGAAGAGGTACAGCCAGTAGGCGAGCGCGTTGAGGCGGGGGAACGACACGTCCGGCGCGCCGATCTGGATCGGCACGATGTAGTTCGCGAACCCGAACGCCGCGGGTGTGGCGAACAGCAGCAGCATCACCGCGCCGTGCGAGGTGAAGAGCTGGTTGTACTGCTCGGAGGAGAGGAACTGCATCCCGGGGCGGGCCAACTCGGCCCGCATCACCATGGCCTGAAGCCCCGCCACCAGGAAGAACCCGAAGGAGGTCAGCAGATACAGCAGGCCGATCTGCTTGTGGTCGGTCGTTGCGAGGAACTTGATCAGGGAGTTTCCGGGGACCGGTGCCCGTACCGCTCCAGGAAACCCCCCGAAACGGGCCGGTGCCAGGATCGCCGGGCCCCGATCGCGACCGGGTTCCGTGGTTACCCGCTTGGGCATGGCTGCTCACCCCGTCGTGACGGCAGAAAGGACGGGCGTGCCTACCCGACCCTCGCACCATGTAACCAGGCCAGAGCGGTAAATTCGGTCAGAACGCTGGTACCGGGCGCAAGCGCCTCGAACGCTCAGGTTGCCGGCAGCATCGCCCAGACGGCCTTGCCCTGACCGGCCGGCACGCTGCCCCACCGCTGGGTCAGCTCCCGGACCAGCATCAACCCACGCCCACCCTCGGCGTGCAGGTCCGTCCCACCCGCACGGGCCTCGGCGCTGCTGCCGTCCACCACCGCCAGGTGCAGATACGGCCGGCGCAGGGTCACCGTCACCTGCATCGGCGTGCCGGCGTGACGCACCACGTTGCCGACCAGCTCGCTGAGCACCAACGCGGCCGGGCCGGACGCGTCGGGCAGGTTCCACCGCGCGCACGCCTCGGTGACCAGCTCCCGGGCCCGCCGGCAGGCCCCGGCCACCGGCTCCAGCCGGGCCCGCATCCGCAGCGTGGACGTCGTTCCGGCCAACCGGGTCGCCTCCGCGCAGTCCGCGGAGACCGGAAGCACCCGGCAGGCGGTCGACTCGGCCAGCCATCGGGCGGCGATCGGCGACGGGGAGCAGAGCAGCACCGGCACCGCCGGCCACTCCTCGGCCCGGCGGGCTGTCGCGGCGAACACCGACAGCGCCAACCGGTCCTCCACGCGCACCCCGGCCATGTCGACCACCAGCGCCTCCGGCTGGTCGACCAACGCGTCGCTGAGCGCCCGGTGCACCGAGCGCATCGTGCCCAGGTGCAGGGGGCCGGTGAGCCGGACGACCGCCACCGGCGCGGTGGTACGCACCTCGCAGGTGATCCCGCTCGACATCGGCGCCTCAATTCGCTGCTCTGGGTCGGGATCTGCCAACTACCCGAGGCCGGTCCCGATCAAACCGGACCGACAGCGGGGCGAGGCAGGTCACGTCGCCGCGACCCCAGGTCAGCGACGAGGCCGGCCGGTCAGGACGCCCAGGGTGATCATGCCGACGCCGAGCCCCAGATGCAGCCAGCCGTCGGCGTCGTTGACCGGCAGCACGTTCGCCCCGGTGTCGTGGTCCACCGCCAGCCCGTAGAGCCAGAGCACCAGATAGACCGCGCCGCCGCCGATCAGGAACGCCCGAGCACCGGTGACCGTCCGGGCCAGCAGCAGACCCACCACCCCGTACGCCAGGTGCACCAGGTTGTGCAGCACCGACACCTGGAAGACGCCGAACAGGTACGCGCCCGAGTCGTGGCCGGCGAAGCGCAGAGCGTCCATGCCGGTGGTGATCCCCGGCACGAAGCCGAGCACGCCGACCAGCAGGAACAGCACGCCCACCGTCGCCGCCGCGCGACGGACCGGCGGTTTGCCGTCGGCCGGGTTGGGTCGGGCCCGGGAGTGCGCCATCGGTCCGACCATTCCCGGCTCCTCGTCGCGCGGCGGGCATGAGCGCTGCCGGCTACCCGCTGGCGCGGCCGGCAAACCGGCTGGCACCGCCACCGGTCAGGCCGGCAGCAACCTCGGGGCGCTCGCCGACTGCCGGACCCGCTCGTACAGCTCGACGTAACGCTGCGCCATCACCGCAGGCGTGAAGCGCTGCGCGGCCACCCGCCGGCACTCGTCGGGGTCGAGCAACTCCGCGGCGAGGACGAGGTCAGCCAACTCCTCCTCGTCGGCGGTGAGCAGCCCGGTACGACCGTGCTCGATCAGCTCCGGCAGGCAACCCCGGGAGGTGGCCACCACCGGCGTACCCAGGGCGAGCGACTCGACGACAGCAGTGCCGCCCGGCTCCTCCCACCGCAGCGGGAACAGCGACGCGCGGGCGCTGGCGAGCAGGTCGTCGCGCTCCTGGCCGGCCACGGTGCCGACCCAGCGGACCAGGTCACCGTCGACGTGCGGTGCCACCTCGTCGAGGAAGAACCGTACGTCCGGGTTCTGCCGGGCCCCGTCGCCGGCAGCGGCCAGGTCGGCTGGCCGGTGGTACGGGCCGACGGGGCCGGCCAGCACCAGCGGAATACCGACCCGGTGCGCGAGGCGGGCACCCACGTCCTGCCCCTTGCCCGGGTTGATCCGGCCCAGGATGAGCAGGTGCTCGCCCTTGTCCGGTCGGGGCCGCCGGTCGGCGTCGACGGCGAGCGGCGTGGACAGGTGCACGTGCCCCACCGAGTGCTCCCGCAGCGCCAGCGGGGCGCGGGCCAGCTGCGACGCGGAGACGCCGTTGACCCGGACCCGGTCGCCGCCGTCCAGGCTGCCGTAGAGCGCCGGGTGCTTGGCCAGGTCCCAGTGCAGGGTGTGCAGGGTCGGCGGCCCGGACGGCCCCATCGCGGCGAGGGTGGCCAGCCCGACCGCCTCGACGTGGTCGTGCACCAGGTCGATGTCGTCGCGGGAGTGCAGCTCCCGTACCACCCCGGCCAGGTGCGCCTGGGCGATTCCGCAGACCTGGTTGTACGGCCGCTGCAACGCGGCGAACTGCCCGTCGGCGAAGACCGAGACCTGCTCGTCCACCGGCAGGGTGCTGCTGCCCACCGAGGCGAGCACCACCCGTACGCCCAGTCGCCGCAGCTCCGGCACCAGCGTGGCGATGACGTTCTCGATGCCGCCGTAACCCGGTGGCGGCACCGACAGCCACGGCCCGGCGTTCATCAGCACGGTGAGGCTGCTGGCGCTCACGCGGCGGCCACCCGGCGGCGGGGCACCCGGTGGCGCAGTTCGGCCAACGGCGGGCGTTCCTCGATCGACACGTCGCTGACCACGATCTCGCGGTCCAGGTTCGGCAGGGTGTCGGAACCACCGCGACGGAACTGCGTCAGCAACGACTCCGGCGCGAACCCGGGGGTCGCCCAGCCGCGCCGTTGCAGCCGGGACCAGGCCGTCAGCATGATCTGCGCGGACATCCGGCCCAGGGCGGCGGTGTCCTGGTGGCGGTGCTTGCGCTCACCGAGGTCGACCTGCGCGAGCGCGTCCAGGCCGACCAGGTCGAGCAGGTCGATCATCATGGCCGTCTCCACCCCGTACCCGGAGACGAACGGCACCTGGGCCAGCACGTCCCGGCGGCCCGCGTACTCGCCGGCGAGCGGCTGCACGAAGCCGGCCAGCTCGGGCCAGAACAGATTGAGCAGCGGTCGGGCCATCAACTCGGTCACCCGGCCCCCGCCGTCCTGCTCCACGCTGGCGGTGCCCACCAGAGGGCGGTGGTAGAAGCCCTTCACGAAGTCGACAGACGGGTCGGTCAACAGCGGCCCGAGCAGTCCGCTCACGAAGTGCGGCCGGAACTCCCGCAGGTCGGCGTCAATGAACGCCACCACGTCTCCCTCGGCGGCGGCCAGCCCTGCCCAGAGCGCGTCGCCCTTGCCGGTCAGCCGGGGCAACCCCCTGGTCATCGCGTCCTGGCTGACCACCTCCGCGCCGGCGGCACGGGCCACCTGCGCGGTCCGGTCCGTCGAGCGGGAATCCACCACGATCAGCTCGTCGACCAGTGCGACCCGATCCATCAGGTGCTCCCGGATCGTCGACACGATCGCGCCGACGGTGGCCTCCTCGTTGCGCGCCGGCAGCACCACGCTGACCCGGGTCTCACCCTTGGCGCGCATCAGCCGACGGGTCGGCCAGTCGGCCGCCGACGTCGTCCGGTACGTAGCCCACGCCTCGACCACCGGCGACACAGTCGATGTCATATCCCGCACGGGCACCCCTCCGTTCGTGCGTGGAAAAACCGAATTTGGTTGTTCCCATTCCTCATCACCCGCTAACCGCATTCTCGGCAACAGCTTGATCACAGAGGTGACGACAATTCGTTCCCGGGGGATGAACGTTTGATTGCGCACAGCTCAGGGGACTGCTCCCATCGCAGATGAAAAGTCTTCGAAGGGGTGTGGGGATGCGGAACTGTCGGGTGGGGCTGGTCGGAGCCGGCGGCGTGGCACAGCGTCACGCGCGGGTGCTGGCCGGGTTCGACGACGTCGAGCTGGTCGGGGTCACCGACGTGGCGCCGGAGGCGGCGTCCGCGCTGGCCGAACAGCACGGCGGGCGGGCCTTCGCCGACGTCGCCGCGCTGCTGGCCGCCGATCTGGACGCCGTGTACGTCTGCGTGCCACCGTTCGCGCACGGCCCCGCCGAGGAGGCGGTGATCGAGGCCGGGGTGCCGATGTTCGTGGAGAAGCCCGTCGCGGTCGACCTGCGCACCGCCGAGCGGATCGCCGACCTGGTCGCGCGGCGGGGGCTGCGCACCGCCGTCGGCCACCACTGGCGCTACCTGAGCGTGCTCGACCAGGCCCGCGACCTGCTCGCCGACCGTCCGGTGCGAATGGTCAGCGGCGCCTGGCTGGACAAGGTGCCCCCGGTGGCGTGGTGGTCGCGGCGGGACCGCTCCGGCGGGCCGGTGGTCGAGCAGGCCGCCCACGTGCTCGACCTGATCCGCGTGCTGGCCGGCGAGGTCACCGAGGTCACCGCGTACGGCAACGGCACCCCACCGCCGGTCGACGGCGCCGACATCGACTCGGTGACCACCGCCGCGCTGCGCTTCGCCGACGGCGCGGTCGGCACGCTCAGCGCCGCCTGCGTCCTCGGCTGGAAGCACCGCGCCGGCCTGGAGATCCTCGCCGACGGGGTGGCCCTCGCGATCACCGAGGAGGGGCTGTCGATCCGCGACGCCGACGGCGAACGACACGTCCCCGCCGACCCGGAAGCCGCCCGGGTGGCGGTGGACCGCGCCTTCGTCGACGCCGTCCGCGGCATCGGCGACGACGTGCGCGTGCCGTACGCCGAGGCCCTCGCCACCCAACGCCTGGCCCTCGCGGTCGCCGACTCGGCCCGTACCGGCACCACGGTGCGGCTCGCCACCGCGACCGCGCCGGCAGTGCTCACCACCGGGGTGGCAGTCGATGCGTGACAAGGTCGTGGTGGTCACCGGCCCCGGCCGGGTCGACCTGGTCGAGCAGGACGCCGCCCCGCTGCGCCCCGGCACGTTCCGGGTCGAGACGCTGTTCAGCGGTGTCTCCGCCGGCACCGAGCTGAGCTACGTCAAGGGCACGAACCCCTACCTGAACGTCACCTGGAACCCCGACCTGGGCCTGTTCCAGCCGGGCGCGGCCAGCACCCCCTACCCGGTGACCCGACTCGGCTACATGCAGGTCGGCCGGGTGGTGGAGAGCGAGACCCCGGCCGTCGCGGTGGGCACGGTCGGCGCGATGACGTACGGGCACCGCACCGGCTGGCTGGCCGACCCGGTCGCCGAACGGTTCGTGGCGCTGCCCGACGACCTGGACCCTCTGCTCGGCGTCTACGTCGCGCACATGGGCCCGATCTGCGCCAACGGTCTGCTGCACGCCGCCGCCGACCTGCACGGCACCGACGTCCGCGCGCTCGGCGACGGGGTACGCGGCCGACGGGTCGCCGTCGTCGGCGCCGGTGTCGTGGCGCTGCTGACGGCGTTGTTCGCCCGACGCAACGGCGCCGCGTCGGTGGTGGTGCTCGACCCCACCCCGCACCGCCGCCAGGTCGCCGACGCGCTCGGTCTGGAAACCCTCGACCCCGACGCGGACGACCCGGCGGTGGTGCTCAAGACCCGTTGGGCGCACACCGCCGGCGACCGGGGTGCCGATGTGGTGTTCCAGTGCCGGGGGCAGGCGTGGGCGCTGCACCTCGCCCTGCGGCTGCTGCGGCCCCAGGGCACCGTCATCGACCTCGCCTTCTACCAGGGCGGCGCGGACGCGGTCCGCCTCGGTGAGGAGTTCCACCACAACGGGCTGTCGCTGCGCTGCGCCCAGATCGGCCGGGTGCCTCGCGGGCTCGCGCCCACCTGGGACCGCGAACGGCTCTCCGCCGAGACCGTCGACCTGCTCCGGACGTACGGCGACGCGATCCGTAAGCATCTCGTCTCGGCGGTGGTGCCGTTCGACGAGGCGCCCGCCCTCCTCGCCGACCTGGCCGAGCGTCGTCGCCAGGAGCTTCAGGTGGTGCTCGCCACCTGAGCCGCCTTCGCCGCGTGCCGAGGGCGGCTACCGTTCGCGACATGAGCACCGTGCAGGAACGGCCGGTTCCCGGCGACACCTCGACCGACCGGCCGGCCGGCGGCAACCCTGGGGGCCGGCCGGTCGGCCTGGCCGCGTTGCTGCCGTACCTGCGGGAGCACCGCGGCACTCTGGTCGTGGTGGGCGCGCTGTCGCTGATCGGCTCGGCGGCGTCGCTGGCGCAGCCGCTGCTCACCCGGTCGGTGCTCGAGCGGATCGGCGCCGAGCAGGGCGTGTCCCAGCTGGTGGCGGTGCTGGTGGCGGTGCTGGTGGCCCTCGTGGTGCTCGGCGCGGCGATCGGTGGGCTGCGGGACTACCTGCTGCAACGCACCGCCGAAGGAGTGGTGCTGGGCACCCGGCGCCGGCTCGCCGGCCACCTGCTGCGGCTGCCCATCGCCGAGTACGACCGCCGCCGCACGGGCGACCTGCTCTCCCGGGTCGGCTCGGACACCACACTGCTGCGCGCCGTCGTTACCTCCGGGCTGTTCGAGACGGTCACCGGGGCGGTGACGGTGGTCGGCGCCGGCACGGCCATGGTGCTGCTCGACCCGCTGCTGTTCGGCGTCACCCTGCTCGGGGTGGCGCTGGGGCTGATCTTCGCCGCCACCTTCGCCCGCCGGGTCCGGGCGCTTGCCCGGGTCGCCCAGGAGCGCATCGGCGAGATGACCTCGGCGGTGGAGCGGGCCATTTCGGCGGCCCGGACCATCCGGGCCAGCCGCGCCGAGACCCGGGAGACGCAGACCGTCACCGGCAGCGCGCGCGAGGCGTACGCGGCGGGGCTGCGGGTGGCCCGGGTGCAGGCGTTGGTCGGCCCGATCGGCTCGGTCACCGTGCAGGGCGCGTTCCTGCTGGTGCTCGGCATCGGCGGGGCGCGGGTCGCGGCCGGGGCGATCTCGGTCGGTGACCTGGTCGCGTTCGTCATGTACCTGTTCCTGCTGGCGCTGCCGTTGGGGCAGGTGCTGCGGGCGTACACCCAGTTGCAGTCCGGCCTGGGCGCTCTCCAGCGGATCGAGGAGATCCTGGCCGTCCCCGCGGAGGGCGCGGACGACCGGCCGGCGCCCGGCAGCGCGACGGCGACCCCGCGCCGCCCGACCCCGATGATCGAGTTCGACCGGGTCGGCTTCGGCTACCCGGGCGGCGAGCCGGTGCTGCACGAGGTCAGCTTCGCGGTCGCCGCCGGCACCCGGACCGCCCTGGTCGGTCCGTCCGGCGCCGGCAAGTCCACACTGCTGGCCCTGGTCGAGCGCTTCTACGAGGTGAGCGCCGGCGCGGTCCGCCTCGACGGCACCGACGTACGGGACCTGCCCCGCGACGCGCTGCGGGCCCGGCTCGGCTACGTCGAGCAGGAGGCTCCCGTGCTGGCCGGCACGCTGCGGGAGAACCTGCTGATCACCACCCCGGACGCCAGCGACGACCGGTTGCGCGACGTCCTGGACGAGGTCAACCTGGGCCACCTGACGCAGCGCACCCCGCTCGGCCTCGACGTGCAGGTGGGCGAGGGCGGAGTGCTGCTCTCCGGAGGTGAGCGGCAGCGGCTGGCCATCGCCCGCGCGCTGCTCGCCGGCCCGCCGGTGCTGCTGCTCGACGAGCCGACCAGCAACCTCGACTCCCGCAACGAGGTCGCGCTGCGCCGCGCCATCGACGCCGTGGCCGTCCGCCGGACCCTGTTGATCGTGGCGCACCGGCTCGCCACCGTTGTCGACGCCGACCAGATCGTCGTCCTCGACGGCGGCCGGGTGGTGGCAGTGGGTACCCACGCCGAACTGACCGCCACCGACCCGCTGTACCGGGAACTCGCCAGTCACCAACTGCTGGTCGGGTGACCGACGCCCGGTCGCGGCGAACTTGCCGGGCGACCGGGCCGCGCACGCCGGCCAGAATCGCGTACCGTTGCCGCTCATGGGTGTGTCGCAACGGTTCAAGAGCAAGTTCCGGCGGTTCCTCCAGCGCCCCGGCTCGACCGTGGATCTTGCTCCGCTGGAGAAACTGCTCCCGGCGATCGAGGCGCGCGAGGCTGAGCTCACCGCGCTCGACGACGCCGAGCTGACCGCGGCAGCGGGTGCCGCCGCCGGTTACGAGGAGATCTGCGCCGTCGGCCGTGAGGCCGCCCGCCGCGGCCTCGACCAGCGGCCGTACGACGTGCAGCTGCTCGGTGCCATGTCGCTGCTCTCCGGCAAGGTCGCCGAGATGGCCACCGGTGAGGGCAAGACACTGACCGCGACGATCGCCGCGTACGGGCACGTCCGGCTCGGTAACGGCCCGGTGCACGTGCTCACCATCAACGACTATCTGGCCCGCCGCGACGCCCAGTGGATGGAGCCGGTCTATACCCTGCTCGGCCTCACCGTCGGCTGGGTCAACGAGGCCTCCACCCCGCAGGAGCGGCGCGACGCGTACGCCTGCGACGTCACCTACGTCTCGGTCAGCGAGGCGGGCTTCGACTACCTGCGCGACCAGCTGGTCACCGACGTGGAAGACCGGGTGCAGCCCGCGTTGACCACCGCCATCGTCGACGAAGCCGACTCGATCATGATCGACGAGGCCCGGGTGCCGATGGTCCTGGCCGGCGCGGTGCCGGGCGAGCAGGACCCGGTGCACGCCGCCGCCGCGCTCGTCCGTGGCCTGCGCAAGGACAAGCACTACACGGTCGCCGAGGACGGGCGCAGCGTGGCGTTCACCTCCGCCGGCCTGGCCGCCATGGAGGCCAAGCTCGGCATCGACCTGTACGACGAGGAGCACGTCGAGCAGCTCTCCGCGGTCAACGTGGCGCTGCACGCGCACGCCCTGCTGCACCGTGACGTGGACTACATCGTCCGGGACGGCTCCGTCGAGCTGGTCGACGAGATGCGCGGCCGGGTGGCCCAGCGCCGCCGCTGGCCGGACGGTCTCCAGGCCGCTGTCGAGGCCAAGGAGGGGCTGGACGCCACCGCCGAGGGCGAGGTGCTCGGCACCATCGCCATGCAGGCGTACATCGCGCTCTACCCGAAGGTGTGCGGGATGACCGCCACCGCGGTGCTCGTCGGCGACCAACTGCGGGAGTTCTTCAACCTCGAGGTCGCGGTGATCCCGCCGAACACCCCGTGCATCCGTGAGGACGAGCCGGACCGCATCTACGCCACCCGGGCGGAGAAGGACGAGGCGCTCGTCGACGAGATCCAGCGCGCGCACGCCAAGGGGCGGCCGGTGCTGATTGGCACCCTGGATGTCAAGGAGTCCGAGGGGCTCGCCGCCGGGCTGAACGCCGCCGGGGTGCCGTGCGTCGTGCTGAACGCCAAGAACGACGACGAAGAGGCCACGATCATCGCCGAGGCCGGCGCGTACGGCGCGGTCACCGTCTCCACCCAGATGGCCGGCCGTGGCGTCGACATCCGCCTCGGCGGCAGTGACCAGACCGACCAGGAGCGGGTCGCCGAGCTGGGCGGGCTCTACGTGATCGGCAGCGGCCGGCACGACAGCCGCCGGGTGGACGACCAGTTGCGTGGTCGGGCCGGCCGGCAGGGCGACCCGGGCGGCTCGGTCTTCTTCGTCAGCCTGGAGGACGACCTCGTCGTCCGGCACGCCGCCGACTCGGTGCCGGCGTCGCCGCGGATGAACGCCGACGGTCTGGTGACCGACGAGCAGGTCGACTACGCGGTGGAGCACGCCCAGCGGGTCGCCGAGGGCGTCAACCACGAGATCCACCGCAACACCTGGCGCTACAGCGTGGTCATCGAGCAGCAGCGTAAGGCCCTTGCCGCGCGCCGGGAGCGGCTGCTGACCAGCGACGTGGCCGCGGTGATGCTGCTGGAGAAGGAGCCCGAGAAGGCCGGCGAGATGGACGAGGACCTGCTCGCCCGTGCCGCCCGGTCGATCGCGCTCTACCACCTGGACCGGCTCTGGGCCGAGCACCTGGCCGAGCTGTCCGAGGTCCGCGAGGGCGTGCACCTGCGCGCACTGGGCCGGCTCGACCCGCTGGACGAGTTCCACCGGGCCGCGGTGCCGGCGTTCAACGATCTGATCCCGGAGATCGAGGCCCGCACCATCGCCACCTTCACCGAGACCGAATTCGATGAGGACTGGCAGCCCGACGACGGCACCCTGGTCCGGCCCACCGCCACCTGGACGTACCTGGTGCACGACAACCCGTTCGGGTCCGAGCTCGACCGTCTGATCGCGTCGATCGGGCGGCGGCTCGGCGGCGCCACGCGCTGACGTATCGAGCGTTGGGGCCCCGACCGCGCCTCCGCGGGCGACCGGGGCCCCGATTTACGCCGTTTCGACCCAGGTTTCCCAGGGTAGTAGGGCTGGTCGGTCGAGTCGGGAGAGAGCAGACGATGACACAGGTGACGACGCGTACCGGTCAGGCGCGAGACGGCACGGAGGCTGCGAACCGGTGAACCTCGACACGCGGGAACCGGTGGTGCACACCCTCGGTGTGCTGGAAGCAGCCGCACTGTTGCGGGAGCTGACTGCCGGGCTGATCGCCCTGACCGACTTTGATGAGGCGCTGCTGGCACTGGTCCGCGTCACGCGGGACGCCGTCGCCGGGGTGCGCTGGTGCGGGTTCACCGCCCTGCGGGCCGGCGAGCCAGCCGGGGTGGCCGCCTCCGACGACGGGCTGGCCGGGCTGGACGACCTGCGACACGGGCCGGACACGCCGGCGATGAGCGCGATCCACCTCCGCGAGATGATCCTCGCCGCCGACCTGACCGGTGAGCCCCGCTGGCCGGCCTGGACGGCGCACGCCCGCGACCTCGGCGTACGCGGGGTGATCTCCGCACCGGTCGACATCGACGACCAGGTCATCGGGGCGATCAACCTGTACGCCGCCGCGCCGGACCTGCTGACCCCGCAACACCAGTTGACCGCCATGTTGCTCGCCGAACACGCCGGTCTGCTGCTCGCCGCCGTCCGTGACCGCAACCGACAGCTCACCCTTGCCGGTGAACGGGACGCCTCACTCCTGCACGACGGGGTGGTGGGCCAGGCCGTCGGCGTCATCATGACGCAGCGCGGGTGCCCTCCGGCCGAGGCCCTCGACGTGCTGCGGACCGCCGCCTCGTCGCTGGACATCCCGCTGCGCGAGGTGGCCGAGCGCCTGGTCCGGACGGTCTCCCGCCAACGCGACAACTGACCCCGGCTGGCATCTCCACAGTGGTGCCGCCCGTGATCGACGCGAAGTCCCTTGAACCCGCGGTGTCACAGTCGCGCGGACGCCCCGACTTCCGGGAACCCGAGTTGATCAGCGCTGGTCCGGCGGCGGCTTCGGTGCCCGTTCTTTCTGCTGCCGGCGAGTCGGGCGGCATCGTTTCGTCGCGACCGCCCTCGGGTAGCACTCTGGTCAGGTGAGCTGCGCCGACCCGGGGGAGGACCGATGCAGAGCCGGCTGCGGGTGCAGGGGCACCCGATCCAACCAATGCTCGTGACGTTCCCGCTCGGGCTCTTCGTCAGCGCCACCGTCTTCGACCTCACCGACGTCGTCGGCGGGCCCGCGTTCCTCGGCGAGGTCGGCTACTGGACGGGCGTCGCCGCGCTCGTCGCCGCCGCCCTGACCGCCGTGGCCGGCATGGTCGACCTGTGGGACGTGCCGGGCGACCGTACCCGCCGCACCGCTGTCGCCTTCAACCTGGTGAACGCGGTGATGGCAGCCATGTTCCTGCTCACCTGCCTGGTCCGGTCACACTCCCCGCAGCGCGGCGCGTCGGTCACGATCCTGGCCACCGAGCTGGTCGCGTTGGCCGTCGGCGCGGTCGGCGTGCACCTGGGCGCACGGCTGATGCGTCAGTTCGACAGCGGACGTACCGAGACCGGCGGCCTGGACGCCCTCGCCGGCATCCGTACGGCTGGTCGGCCCACGATCCGCTGACACCTTCGCTCCCGAAGATCTCGCGCCTGCCACCTGGGCCGGTGCGTACCGACTGGGTTCAGACGGCACGGGTGCTGCGACCCGGCGGGACGTTCCTGTCCCAGCAGATCGGGGCCGGCACCATGCGGGAGCTGAGTCAGGCGATCCTCGGACCGTTGCCACCACCGACCCAGCGGCACCCCGAACACGCGGTCGCCGCTGCCGAGGCCGCTGGCCTGCGGGTGGTCGACCTGCGTCGGCCACGCTGCGGGGGACGGTCGCCGACATCGGCGCGGTGGTCTGGTTCCTGCGCAAGGTGATCTGGACCGTGCCCGGGTTCACTGTCGAGCGCTACCGCGCACCTCCGCGCGACCTCCACCACCGCATCGCCGAAGAGGGCCCTTTCGTCGCCCACGCCCAACGCTTCCTCATCGAGGCCACCCACCCCTGAACCACCCCACCCCTGTCCCGCTCCCGCCGAACCCCGGTCCCCGGTCCCCGGTCCCCCGCACGCGTCGATCTTGCACTTTCTGTCCCGGCAAAACCCATCCAGAAGGGCAATCCGACCACCGAAACTGCAAGATCGGCGGGGCGGGGCGGGGCGAGGGCGGGGCGAGGGCGGGGCGAGGGCGGGGTGAGGGCGGTGAGGGGGCGGGGTGGGGTGGGGTTAGTGGGGGTGGGTTTGGTGGTGGGTTGCCAGGACGTCGGCACCGAAGTCGCTGGCGGGGCGGCGCAGCACGGTGTGCGCGTGGTTGCCGTCCGCTGTGGTGTTGTCGTACTCGATCAGTAGGTCGTCGCCCTGTACCCGGTAGTAGTGCCGCCGCCCGGGGTGGGTCGGGCCGGCCCAGGCGAAGTGCAACGGGCCGGAGTCCAGTCGGGTCGCTTCCCGGATGGCCAGCTCGGGCGGCAACCGGTCGAGGTAGAGGGCGACCACCTGGTCGAGCAGGGCACGGCCGGTCGGTGCCAGCCGCTGTGCCGGTACGCCGAGGGGCTCCAGCGGCGCGTCGACCCGCCCACGGGTGGCGCTGATGATGTCCGCCGGCGCCTCGTCGGCGATGATCGCGGCGGCCCGCTCGGCGGGACCCAGCGCGTCGAGCAGGGCGCGGGCCAGGTCCTCTTCGACACCGAGTGGGCGGGAGACCGGCCGGCCGGCGTAGCGGACGGCGGCCGGGTTGGCCCCGAAGAAGATCGGCGCGGGGGAGACCTGACCGTCCACCACTGTCATGTTCACCGACAGGTGGTGCCCTTCGAGTCGCCACGCCCAACGGTCGTCGCGCGCGGGGTCACCGAACACGGCCACCCAGTAGTCGGCGCTGTGCCGCCCGCGCTGCCAGCCCTCGGCCCGGTCCAGCACCTCCTCCAGCGAGATGATCGCCATCGCCTGTGCGTACGCCGAGGGGCTGAGCGCGGTGGCCAGCAACCGGTGCGCGGCCTTGCGGGCGGTGACGTCGAGTTCGGCGAGGCAGACGCCCGGTCGGGGCCTGGGCCGGTATTCCAGCCAGCGTCGGGCCGCCTCGTCGTCGAACGAGTGCACGGCGCTCTCGCGGGCGGCGGGGTCGAGCGCGGTCAGCAGCGCGGTCGCGGCCGTCCGCATCTGCTCCGGCAGGGGATCTTCCACCGACCCTGTATACCGGCCGGCCGTGCCGGTGTCAGCCGACGCGCAGCAGCTCTGTCATCTCCGGCAGGTCGAAGAAGCGCGCCGTCTCGATGGCCGACGGGTTGCCGTGTGCCGGATCCGCGCCGGCGGCGAGGAGTGCGCGGACCGCTTCGGCGCTGCTGCGGAAGACCGCGGCTGCCAACGCGGTCTGACCTCGGTCGTTGGCTCGGGTGTGGTCGGCGCCGCGGCTGAGCAGGGCGACCACCGTGTCCGGGTGGGAGTGGTACGCGGCCAGGATGAGCAGCGTGTCGCCCTTGTCGTTGGTGAGGTTGACCGGCAGGCCGGCGTCGATCTGCGCCGCCAGTTCGTCGGTGACGCCGGCGCGGGCCAGGTCGAACATTCGGTGCGCGAACGCCAGCGTCTCGGCGTCGAGGTTCTCGGTCACCGGTCCAGGATAGGGCGTGTTAGCCGGATCCTCGCCGGCCCACGACGGACCCGGACGACGCCCGGCGGCGTTGGCTGGACGTCCGGATACAACACCGGTATCCGAACGTCCAGCCGCCGTGCCGGATCGCCGTCTGGGCCTCGTCCCGGCTCGTCGAGGATCCGGGAGACAACCCCAGCCACACCGGTCCTGATAGGTTGCTCGGCCGGCGCGCAGGGTGAGGGGTCCGATGGGTGAGACGGTGTACTTGGGCAACGCGGGCGTCGACGGCGCCACCAACGCTGGTTGGTTGCTCGGGCACTTCGCGCCGCCGGAGGAGATCCGGCACAGCACCGACGTCGAGGTGAAGTGGGGCGTGCATCCGCCCGGGCAGGCCCGGTCGCGGTGGGCGACCGGCGAGGTGCGCACCACTCTGCTCGTACTCGTCGAGGGGTGTTTCCGGGTGGAGTTGCCGGACCGGACGGTACGGCTGGCCGCTCCGGGCGACTACGTGGTGTGGGCGCGTGGGGTGGACCATTCCTGGTTCGCCGAGCGCGCGTCGGTGGTGTTGACAGTGCGCTGGCCCTCGTTGCCGGGCTATCGCACGGACCCGCCGGTGCTGCGCTGATTCACCCGAGCGGATGACCGGCGTCCCATCAGACGGAATTACCTACTAAACCTATAGGCTTTGCCGTCTAGAGTACGAGAGCACCCCGCCGAACGACCCGCGAGGAACCGCCATGACGCACCACCGTCCGGAGCCCGACCTGCTCACCGTTGCCGCCGGGTGGGCCGACCCGGCCGGCTGGCCGGTCGCGCTGCGCTTCGATCCAGCCGAGCGCTGGTACGCCCGCCTCGCCGTCGGCGACGAACACGAGGTGTGGGCGCTGAGCTGGCTGCCCGGGCAGGGCACCGACCTGCACGACCACGGTGGCTCCTCCGGAGCGTTCCGAGTGGTCAGCGGCGTGCTCACCGAGGAGACGGTCAGCGCCGGCCGACTGCGCCCCCGACTGTTGCCGGCCGGTGCGGGCCGTCGCTTCGGCCCCCGGCACGTGCACCAGGTGACCAACCGAGGCGTCGACCCGGCGGTCAGCGTGCACGTCTACCGCCCGGCGCTGCTGCGGATGACCCGTTATCACCTCCTCGACGGGCGGCTGCGGGTCGCCGAGGTCGCCGAGGCCGGTCGGTCCTGGTAGTCGCGCCCCCCGAGAACCCCCTGTCACCGGAAGGAATCCGAGAATGCAGACAACCGCCGAGCACTGTCCCGCCCCCGTGCCGCCACCGGGCTCCCGGGGCATCGACGAGATCCTGGCCGCCGCGCGGGCCCGGCTGCGCCGGCTGGACCCGGAGCGCGCGCACCTCGCGTACCGGAGCGGAGCGCTGCTCGTCGACATCCGCCCGGCGGCACAGCGGGCCGCGCACGGCGTGGTGCCGGGCTCTCTCATCGTCGAACGCAACGTGCTGGAGTGGCGCTTCGACCCACGCTGCGCGGCCCGGCTGCCGCAGGCCGTCGACTACGACGTGCCGGTGGTGATCCTCTGTCAGGAGGGCTACACCTCGTCGCTGGCCGCCGCCGCGTTGCAGGACGTCGGCCTGCACCGGGCCACCGATGTGGTCGGTGGGTTCGCGGCCTGGCGCATCGCCGGCCTACCGGCCCTCGGCCCGACCCCACTGCACCACCCTTCACCCCTCGCGTCCCCGGTCAACGCCGGGTGGGCGCGCCGCTGACCGTCACGCCACACCCGGCGTGGCGCGCGTACCGCCACTCAGGAGGCACCATGTCCGTCGTCGCCATCCCCACGCGCCGTCACCCCGGCGTGCGCCCGTCGGCCCGCCCGCGCACCAGCCCGACCCTGACCATCACCCTCGACCTCGTCCCCGGGCCGCTGAGCCCTCGACTGGCCCGGCTCGTGCAGCTGCTCGGCGAGCTGGCCGAATCCGGGGAGGGTCAACTGCGTGCCGTGGAGGAGCCCGCGTCGGGCCCGCGACCGGCCCCGCGCCCCGCCGCACCGGACCACGTCCGCATTCTGGCCGGCTCGCGAATGGTCCGCCAGGGCGACCGGGTCATCGCGCTGACCCGCATCGAGTACGAGCTGCTGCTGTTCCTGGCCGAGCGGCCCCGCCGGGTCTTCACCCGACTGCAACTGCTCTCCAGCGTCTGGGGCTACGAGCATGCGGTGGCCCGGACGGTGGACGTGCACGTCCGCCGGCTGCGCGCCAAGCTGGCCGGCTCGGAGGTGGTCACCACCGTCTACGGCGTCGGCTACCGGCTGGCCGACGAGGCCCTGATCAGCGTGGATCACAGCAGCTGAGCCCTGGTCCGGAGGCGATGTGACCGCCTGGTGAACCGGTCGGGGACCCCCGTAACGGGGCATGTCGACGACTCTGCTGTAATCATCAGCACTCGTACGCAGAGCGAGCATCCGGCTCCGATGCGTTCGTCAATTGTCACATTCATGCAACGCAGCCGCCTCTTGACCCTCGCCCAGGCGCCGGGAAGCATCGATGAAGCGGCGTCCCGGGCCGTGGGGAGATACCCGGACCAGCCCAAGGAGGACCATGTCGGTCAGCCCCGCCTCGTCGCGTGCCGGATGGCATACGTCCCAACCCGCGGTGCCCGGTCGACCTCCCGGCGGCCAGCGTCGCCCGGCGAACACCGCCGCGCCCGTGCTCACTGTGACGCTGTCCATCCCGCTGGCCTGTGAGGAGTCGCTGACCCCGGCGGCACGCCGGCTGTTGGAGGCCGCTCGCGAGATGCTGGAGCGGGGCGAAGGCGTGATCATCGGCTCGGTCCCGACCGAACGCCGCCCCGACCAGGCACCCGCCAACCGGTCGCCGGCCCGCCCGATCAGCCCGACCATCCCCGCCCTGCACATCCTCGCCTCGTCGCGCTCGGTGCTGCGCGACGAGGAGCCGCTGCCGCTGACCCGGCTGGAGTTCGACCTGCTGCTGCACCTGGTCGCCCACCCGCGCCGGGTGTTCACCCGCCTGCAACTGCTCAACGCCGTCTGGGGCTACGAGCACGCCGGCGTGCGCACCGTCGACGTGCACGTGCGTCGGCTCCGCGGCAAGGTCGGCGTCGACGTCCCACTGGTCACCACCGTCTATGGCGTGGGCTACCGGCTGGCCGACGACGCCCGGGTCACCATCGACCGCAGCGGCTGACCGGCGACACCCACGTACCCGGCGCGGGGCAGGATGGTCCGGTGCGCATCCGCCCCATCTCGCCCGACCTGCTCGTCACCGAGTTGACCGGCCGGCTGGCCGACGCGGCGACCCGTGCCGCGAGCACCGCCGCCGGGCCCGCGCGGCTGCGGGTGGCAGTGGACGGCGCCCCCGCCGCCGGCGCCGACGAACTGGCCGCGGCGCTGGTCGACCCGCTGCGGGCGCAGGGCCACCCGGTGCTGCACGTCCGCGCCACAGACTTCCTGCGCCCCGCGTCGCTGCGCTTCGAGCTGGGGCGCACCAACCCGGACTCCTTGTACGAGGCCTGGGTCGACGAGGCCGGGCTGCGCCGGGAGGTGCTCGACCCGGCCGCTGCGGGCGGCAGCGGCCGGCTGCTCCCGTCGCTCTGGGACGCCGACGCCGACCGGGCCAGCCGTGCCCGCTACGTCGACCTGGCACCCGGCGGTGTCGTCCTGGTCAGCGGCTCACTGCTGCTCGGCGGCGGCCTGCCCTTCGACGTGACCGTCCACCTGGAGTTGTCCCCGGCGGCGCTTCGCCGACGCACCGAAGCGGCCCAGCAGTGGGCGCTGCCGGCCTTCGACCGGTACGCCGAGGAGGTCGTACCGGCGAGCTTCGCCGACGTCGTGGTACGCGCCGACGACCCTCGCCGACCGGCGCTCGTGGAGCCCGGCGACAACGACTGACAACAACCGAGAATTTGTCGGTTTGCCCGGCTGGTCCGGCGGGTACTCGCCCGGCTCACAGAGCACGGGTGATCGCCCGCGCACCGAACGCGACCGTGACCGGGGCCCCGCGCCGCGGCACCCGGTTCACCTTGTGCCACAGGCCCAGGAAAGGCAGGCAGCGATGCTCGTCCACGACACGGTCGGTACGGCCCGGTCCCAGACGGAGATCGACCAGATCCGACAGTCGCTCCAGGCACGCTACGACGAGCTGACCGCGGAGTACGACCAGGCGGTGCTCCAGAGCCAGGTGCTGCGACTGGTGGAGGTCGGCGACACCGCCGGCGACGACCAGGCCGACAGCGGCACCAAGACCGCCGAGCGGGACACCGCCCAGTCCCTGTTGCGCACCATCCTCGACCGCCGCGCCCAGTACGAGCACGCCCTCGGCCGGCTCGAGGAGGGCACCTACGGCTGGTGCGAGGGCTGCTCGGCGGCGATCCCGGTGGAGCGGCTGGAGATCTTCCCGTCCGCCACCACCTGTGTGACGTGCAAGCAGACTCGCGAGCGGCGGGCGGCCTGAGCCACCTCAGCGGTTGCCGGTCGGTCCGGGACGCGATGGACTTCAGCCATGGGTGACATCCTCGTGGGCACCGCGTCCTGGACCGACCGCACACTGCTGGACTCGGGGTGGTATCCGCAGACCGCCGACACCCCGGAGAAGCGGCTGGCCTACTACGCCAAGCAGTTCCCGCTGGTCGAAGTGGACGCCACCTACTACTCGCCGCCCGCCGAGGCGACCGCGCGGCTGTGGGCCGAACGCACACCGGCCGGCTTCACCTTCAACGTCAAGGCGTTCAGCCTGCTGACCGGGCACCCCACCCGGGTCAGCGCGCTCTACAAGGACCTGCGCCCGGAGACCGACAAGAAGAACGTCTACCCCGACGACCTGCCCGCGCAGTCGTACGAGGAGGTGTGGACGCGTTTCCTGTCCGCGCTGGACCCGCTGGTCGAGGCCGACAAGCTGGGCGCGCTGCTGTTCCAGTTCCCACCCTGGTTCACCATCAAGCGGGCCAACAAGCAGTACCTGCTGGAGGTGGCACCCTTGCCGGTGCAGCCGTGCGACACGATCGTGCCGCCGTGCGTGCGCGCCGCCGCCACCAGGTGCTTGACGATCAGCGGCCGGGACAGCGCCGA